>CALJDH010000213.1 GCA_938023895.1 uncultured Aliiroseovarius sp. | reverse complement strand
GAATAACCCAGCCACGCATGGGTCGGTCGCGCATAACAGTAAATGCACCCGTGTTCGCAGCCCCGATAGGGATTCAACGAGCGATCAAAAGCCAGATCCGGCGAGTTATTGCGGGTGATGACCGAGCGTGGACGCTCGATGGACACCTCGATCCGGAACGGCGGCAAAGGTTCTTCCGTCCAGCCATCATCCACGCGCTCCCGTTGAAATTCTTCGAATCGACCCGTTGCATTCGTCGCCGCCCCCCGGCCGCGACGGCTATCTGCATCAATTCTGTCGGAACCTGCCTTCTCCATGGGTTCAAAATAAGAACATTTGCAGAACAATCAAATGAAATTCACTATTATGGCGCGGAATATTCATTTGCCTTCAGGTCGGTGACAGGGCACTCCATGTCGCAAATTGCCCAGACCTTAAGCGCCAAGATGTCGCATTAGGGAATAGGAAACAGACCTCTAGCCAGGGAAAGACGCACATGTCTGATCAAGAAGAAGATATCATCCTGAGCGAACTCAATGATGAAGAGTTGGTGCAGCAGATGCATGACGACCTTTATGACGGTCTCGCTGAAGAGATCGAAGAAGGCGTCAACATTCTGCTGGAACGTGGCTGGCAGCCGTACAACGTTCTGACCGATGCGCTGGTCGGCGGCATGACCATCGTGGGCATCGACTTCCGTGACGGCATCCTGTTCGTGCCCGAAGTTCTGCTGGCCGCGAACGCGATGAAGACCGGCATGGCCATCCTGAAGCCGCTGCTGGCGGAAACCGGCGCTCCGCGCATGGGCAAGATGGTGATCGGCACCGTTAAGGGCGACATTCACGACATCGGCAAGAACCTTGTCTCGATGATGATGGAAGGCGCCGGGTTCGAAGTTGTCGACATCGGCATCAACAACGCGGTCGAAGCCTATCTGGAAGCTCTGGAAAAAGAAGAGCCCGATATCCTTGGCATGTCGGCCCTGCTGACCACCACCATGCCCTACATGAAAGTGGTGATCGACACGCTGGTCGAAAAAGGCATCCGCGACGATTATACCGTTCTGGTTGGTGGCGCACCGCTGAACGAAGAGTTCGGCAAGGCCATCGGTGCAGACAGCTACTGCCGTGACGCAGCTGTCGCCGTTGAAACCGCCAAGGAATACATGGCCAGCAAGCACAACCAGCTGGCCGCGCACTGATCCCGATGCGGGTTCATTCCAAGAATTTGGGCCTCGCCATCTGGCGGGGCCTTTTCTTTTATCCCGCCCACCCCCAGATTGATCCTATGAGCAAAACGCGTTTCATCTTTTTGATCACGATGGTGATCGTGGCCGGTGCCCTGACGGTTCTGGTCGCCGGCTGGGCTGCGACTGCTGGGCAGTTAAATGGTCAGGTTGCGATGGCATTGCTGCCACTGGTGATGCTGGCCTCGATCGCATGGCGGGCCTTGAATGCAGGACGGGACGATTGATGCTAAATGACAACGCACTGACCCATGCCGGGCTTGACGTGACCCAAGGCTCGGGATCGGTTCTGATCTTGGCCTGCGGCGCACTCGCCAATGAAATATTGGCTCTGATCCGCTTAAACTGCTGGGATCACATGAGCCTGACCTGCCTACCCGCGATCCTGCACAATTCGCCCGAAAAGATCCCCGACGCGGTGCGCGCTGCCGTGGGCAAGCATCGCGACGACTATGACCACGTATTTCTGGCTTATGCGGATTGCGGCACCGGCGGTCTGCTTGACGCGCTGTGTGACGAGTTGGGGATCCAGATGATCCAAGGCCCGCATTGCTATTCCTTCTTTGAAGGAAATGACGCGTTCAGCGCCCGCGCCGAAGGTGAGATTGACGTATTCTATCTAACTGATTTTTTGGCCCGCGGTTTCGAGAGTTTCGTCATCAAGCCGCTTGGGTTGGATCGCCATCCTCAATTGCGCGACATGTATTTCGGCCACTACACCAAGCTGATGTATCTGGCCCAGACTGACAATCCCGAGTTGGACAAGATGGCCGAGGACGCCGCCGAGCGGCTGGGGCTGGCCTATGAGCGCCGTTTTACCGGGTATGGAGATCTTGCGACCGCACTGGGCGGGCTCACTACGTGAGCCTGAGGGGCTCTGCCCCCGCGCCTGCGGCGCGCCCCCGGGATACTTACTACAAGAAAAAGAGGATCAGGCCGCTTCTGAGGCGTATTGGCGAATCCGTTCGACCATCGCGCGCAGCCCATTCGAGCGTTGTGAGGACAGTGCTTCGTTCAGGCCAAGGCGGGCGAGTTCGGCGGAGGCGTCGATCTTGGCGACCTCGGACACGGGTTGATCGGTATATAGCGCAGACAGGACCGCGATTAGGCCCTTCACGATCATCGCGTCGCTGTCGCCCGAGAACGTAAACTTTCCATCACTAATTTCCGGGTGCAGCCAAACCTGACTGGCGCAGCCTTCGACCTTGGTGGCGGGCACTTTCAGGGCGGGATCCATATCGGGCAGCGATTTTCCCATATCGATGACCGTGGCATAGCGATCTTCCCAGTCGTCCAAGAAGGCGAAATCCTCGACAATCTCTTCAAATGCTGGGCTGGCCATGGGGGATCCTTTCGTGCTTTTGCCATCACCTAAGCGTTGCGCGGCCAAAGGTCCAGCCTTGGCGCGGATTGCTGTCTTTTCAAAGGCGCGCACATGGGCTAACCCTTTGGGCATAGATAAAGGAGCCGACATGATTTTCCGCCGATTTGCTGCCCCTGCCCTGTTGACCGCATCTTTGCTGGCACTGACGGCCTGCGGCGGAAGTGCAAGCCTTAATCCCTTTACCTGGTTCAGCTCAAACGGCGTCGAGGAAGTTGCGCTGATCCCCGAAGGCGGTTTCCTTGAGGATCGCGAAAACCGCGAGCTTGTGGCTGATGTGATCGAGCTTGAGGTTCTTCGTGCACAAGGTGGCGCCATCATTCGCGCGAAAGGCCTGCCGCCGCGCCTTGGCTATTGGAATGCCGAACTGGTCCCCGAGAACTTCGAGAAGGCGGACAATGGCGTTCTGACCTATTCGTTCCGGATCTCTGAGCCGCGCTATCGAACCCAGACCGGACGCCCGCAACAGCGCGAAGTCTATGTTGGGCATTTTGTGTCGGACATCAAACTTCAGGGCGTACGTACGATTCGCGTCGTCGGCACGAAAACCAGCCGGTCCGCGCGCCGCTAACCCCTTATCAGACCTCGAAAACCTCGACGCGTTGGCCCTTGGCAGCCAGCGCCAGCTTACCTTCGCATAGACGCAGTGCGTCGTCGCCAAAGACCTCGGCGCGCCAGCCAGTCAACGCGACCACATCGCGTTTTCCAGCTGCCAGAGCATCCAGATCTGCCGCTGAGGCAATCAGTTTTTGAGCGACTTTTTCCTGCTCGCAGCGCGCTTTCAAAAGGACGCGCAGCAGATCGGCCAGGGCCGGGTTCACCTGCAGTTTTTCTTTCGAGCGATCAGGCGCTTTCGGCAGCTGATCTTGAGGCAGCTCCAACCCAGCCGCAATGGCTTTCAAGATTTCTTCCGCCACTTCCCCTTTACGCGCTTCGCGCAGAAGCAGACGCGAGCGGCCAAGTTCCTGAATACTACGCGGCTTGGTGGACGCCAGTTCCAGCAGCGCATCATCCTTCATCACCCGATTCCGGGGGATATTGCGCGATTGTGCATAGGCTTCGCGAAAACGCGCAAGTTCCTTTGCCACCCCCAGAAAGCGTCCAGAGTTCGTGCGTGTTTTCAAACGCTTCCACGCCTCTTCCGGGTGGATGATATAGGTCTCGGGGCTGGTCAGGCTGGTCAGTTCTTCCTGCACCCAATGGGCGCGGCCAGATTTGTCCAGCTCAGCCGAGAGGTACTCATAAATGCCGCGCAGGTGGGTCACATCCCCGAGCGCGTATTTCTTTTGGGCGTCGGTCAGCGGGCGGCGCGACCAGTCGGTGAAGCGGCTGGATTTGTCCAGCTGGGCCCGTTCGATCTTACGCACCAAAGTCTCATAGCCGACCTGATCGCCAAAGCCGCAGACCATCGCCGCAACCTGTGTATCGAACAGTGGACGCGGGAAGACGCCAGCCTCGACAAAGAAAATCTCCAAGTCCTGACGGGCGGCGTGAAACACTTTGACGACGCGTTCGTCGCGGAAGAGTTCATAGAGCGGCTCCAGTGACAGGCCATCCACCAAAGGATCAACCAGCACGGCGTCCTCTTCGTCATTACCAGGCACAGCCAGCTGGATCAGGCAGAGTTTCGAGTAATAGGTCCGTTCGCGCAGGAACTCGGTATCAACGGTCACATAAGGGTGCGAGGTCGCGCGGATGCAAAATTCTTCCAGGGCCTCGGTGGTCGTGATCGTGATCATATAATTCTACCTGCTCTTTACCGCACCAGATACGGGTTTCGCCCGGGTTTAAGGGGAAATGCCGTGAAAGGGAAGGCTTGCGCCAAGATGCCCGAATACTGCGACTTTAGGGCAGCACGATCGGGGTTTTGTCCCCGTCTGCAAATCGGCGCAGCACGGCCGGGTATAGTTTGTGTTCCTGCACCAGAACCCGCGCAGCCAGCGTGTCTGCCGTGTCGTCCGGTTCGACCGGCACGCGGGCTTGTCCAAGGATCGGGCCACCATCCAGTTCGGCGGTGACCTCGTGAACCGAGCAGCCTGCCTCGGCATCGCCCGCATCCAGCGCGCGCTGATGGGTGTGGAGGCCTTTGTATTTCGGCAGAAGCGATGGGTGGATGTTCAGGCAGCGTCCGGCCCAATGGCCGGTGAAGCCTTCGGTCAGGATGCGCATGAAACCCGCAAGACAGATGATGTCGGGGTTGGTTGCGTCCAGCACGGCGTTCAAAGCGGCCTCAAACCCCTCGCGATCACCTTTAAAGTCACGGTGATCAACGACAGCGGTGGGGATGCCCATCGCCTTTGCCTTGGCCAGACCACCCGCGTCGGGCACGTTCGACAGCACAAGGCAAGGACGCCCGGGATGATCCCCGGTCATCGACTCGGCCAGTGTCACCATGTTCGAGCCGCCGCCTGAAATCAGGATGGCGACCCGTTTCTTGGCGGCGTCGCTCACAGAAGCGATCCCAGATAGCTGACGCCCTCGCCCTTCTGGATACGGCCCAGCTGGGTCACGGTCTCGCCCGCGTTGGTCAGCAGATCGGTCAGCGGTTGCGCGGCTTGTGCGTCCACAACCAGCACCATGCCTTGGCCAGAGTTGAAGGTCTTCAGAATTTCGGCTTCGGACATCTGTCCGGTTTCGGCCAGCCATTTGAACACGGGCGGCAGATCCCATTCGTCCAGATCGACCAGAGCTCCCAGCCCTTCGGGCAGAACGCGCGGCAAGTTTTCGGTCAGGCCACCGCCGGTGATATGGGCCAGCGCATGCACGCCCCCTGCCCGCACGGCCTCCAACGCTTGACGAACGTACAGGCGAGTCGGCGCCAGCAGAGCCTCGCCCAACGTGATATCAGCATCCCACGGGCAGTCCGCGTCCCAGCCAAGGCCCGAAACCTCGACCAATTTGCGCACCAGCGAATAGCCGTTCGAATGCACACCGTCCGAGGCCAACCCCAGCAGCACGTCGCCTTCTTTGACGCCCTTGGGCAGGTCGGTCCCACGCTCCATCGCGCCGACCGAGAAACCAGCGAGGTCAAAGTCGCCATCTTCATACATACCCGGCATTTCTGCGGTTTCGCCGCCGATTAGCGCACAGGCTGACAGTTCACAGCCCTTAGCAATACCTTCGATGATCCGCGCGGCTTTGTCGGTCTCAAGACGGCCCGTCGCGAAGTAGTCAAGGAAGAACAGAGGTTCCGCACCCTGACACACAAGGTCGTTCACGCACATGGCCACAAGGTCGATGCCGATCGTGTCCACGTTGCCCGTGTCAATCGCGATGCGCAGCTTGGTGCCCACACCGTCGGTGGCCGAAACCAGAACCGGATCCTTGAACCCCGCGCCCTTCAGATCGAACAGCGCGCCGAAGCCGCCAAGACCGGCCATGACGCCCGGACGGTTGGTGCGTTTTGCGGCTGGTTTAATGCGCTCAACCAGCGCGTTGCCCGCGTCGATATCCACGCCTGCGTCTGCGTATGTGATGCCCTTGGATGCGTCGCTCATGTCTGTCCCCCATGGTGGCTGTGGTCGCGCGGCAAAATTTCTGCGCCTGCGATAGCGTAAGGGGCAGAAAGAGTCTACGGCTTGCTTGACCCTGCGGCCCAGTTTGCTAGCAATAGCGCCACCAAGAGTAGCAGTGGGCCTGTAGCTCAACGGTTAGAGCAGAGCGCTCATAACGCTTTGGTTGCAGGTTCGAATCCTGCCGGGCCTACCATCATTCCCTTACTGGAACTGCGCAGAAAAAGCGGATTATCCGCTCGCACGGGCGTGCGTTCACGGCTAGCATCTTTGTCACAAAGACAGGAGCAACCCGTGCCACAAACCGCGACCAAAAACCGCCGCATCGTCCTGGCAGAACGCCCCGTGGGGCTTCCCGACGAAAATACTCTGCGCCTTGAAAGCGTCGACATTCCAACCCCGAAAGACGGCGAAATGCTGTTGCGGACCGAGTTCCTGTCGATCGACCCCTATATGCGTGGTCGCATGAATGACGCGAAATCCTATGCCGAGCCGGTGAAAATCGGCGGGGTGATGACCGGTCAGGTGGTTGCTGAGGTCATGGCCTCGAATCTTGACGGATTCGTCGTGGGGGACCGTGTGCTCGCGGGCAGCGGCTGGCAGGATTACGCAATCTCGGACGGGACCGAGGTCGTTAATTTGGGCGCAACCCCCAGCAATCCGTCGTGGGCATTGGGCATTCTGGGCATGCCGGGATACACCGCCTATGCCGGGCTTCTGAAGATCGGAGAGCCCAAGCCTGGTGAAACCGTCGTGGTCGCGGCAGCCTCAGGTCCGGTTGGGGCCACCGTAGGTCAGATCGCCAAGATCAATGGATGCCGGACCGTAGGCATTGCGGGAGGCGCTGAGAAATGCGCGCACGTTGTCGAGAACCTTGGGTTTGATGTCTGCATTGACCACAAAGCCGATGATTTTGCCGAACAGCTTAAGGCCGCCTGCCCCGATGGCATTGAT
>CALJDH010000212.1 GCA_938023895.1 uncultured Aliiroseovarius sp. | reverse complement strand
CGAAGAAGAAGCCTTGGGCGCGCGTCAGCGTCTGGCCGAGGCAGAAAAGGGCGTCGCCGATCTGGGCGATCTGGACGCCGCCCGCACGCAGGTGGAAGAGGTCAAAATGGCCGTCGAAGCCGCGCGGATGACCATGATGTCAAAACGCTCGGCCCATGATGAATTGCGTCGCGAGGGCGAGGCGCGGACCCGCCGCAGTCAAGAGATTACCAAGGAAATCTCGGGCTGGAAGCACCGTCTGGAAACCGCAGGCAAGCGGATTTCCGAACTGGACGAGCGCAAGACTGAAAACGAAGCCGAGCTGAAGGACGCCCAAGCCGCACCGGACGAACTGGCCGCCAAGCGCGACGAACTTGCTGATGCGATTGGCGAAGCCGAGACCCGACGCAAAGCCTCAAGCGACAAGCTGGCCGAGGGTGAAACCGCCGAACGCGAAGCCGCCAATGCCGAACGGGACGCCGAGCGCGCCGCCGGCGAAGCCCGCGAGGCCCGCGCCCGCGCCGAAGCCCGCGCCGACGCGGCCCGCGAGACCGTGACTTTAGCTGCCGAGCGCATTCAGGAAGAGATGGAGACCACGCCGGACGCCCTTCTGGAAACGTTGGACGCTGATCCTGAAAAAATGCCCTCGTCCGAGCAGATTGAACACGATGTGAACCGCCTGAAACGCCAGCGGGATTCGCTAGGTGCTGTGAACCTGCGCGCCGAGGAAGACGCCAAGGAAGTTCAGGAAGAACATGACCATCTGCTGTCAGAAAAGACCGATCTGGAAGAGGCGATCAAGAAGTTGCGTTCGGGCATTTCCAGCTTGAACAAGGAAGGCCGCGAGCGCCTTTTGACCGCATTCGAGCAGGTGAACGAAAGCTTCGGCACCTTGTTCAAGCACCTCTTCGGCGGCGGCGAGGCCAAGCTGGTGCTGGTCGAAAGCGATGACCCGCTGGACGCAGGGCTAGAAATCATGTGCCAACCGCCCGGCAAGAAACTGTCGACGCTCAGCCTGTTGTCGGGCGGCGAACAGACTCTGACCGCGCTGGCCCTGATCTTTGCTGTGTTCTTGGCCAACCCCGCGCCGATCTGTGTGCTGGACGAGGTCGACGCGCCCTTGGACGATGCCAACGTGACCCGGTTCTGCGACCTTCTGGACGAGATGACCCGCCGCACCAACACACGTTTCCTGATCATTACCCACCACGCGGTCACGATGGCGCGGATGGATCGTCTGTTCGGTGTGACCATGGCCGAACAAGGCGTCAGCCAGTTGGTCAGCGTGGACCTGAAGAAGGCAGAACAAATGGTTGCCTGACCGGGCAAGCCTCTTGCCCGATATCAATCATCCCCCTAGGCTGACACAAAGTCAGATTTGGAGAAGCATATGAAATCCATCCTTTTTTCCGGCGCAATGGCTCTATCCCTGATGGCAGGTCACACCGCGACTGCCCAACAGGTCAAAGCATCGGAACCTGAAAGCGTTTTGGCGTATTTCGAAGACCTTGGCGCCCCTGCGAAATTGGTTGAGGACAACGTCGGCGATCCGTCGGTCGAGGTGCGTTATTATGGCACCAGCATGGTCGTGTTCTTCTACGGCTGCCGCAACAACAAAAACTGCAACTCGCTTCAGTTCTTCGCCGCCTATACTGAGGACAGCGAGATTTCGCTGTCAGGCCTGAACGACTGGAACGCCGAGCAGCGCTATGGCCGCGCCTACCGCGCGGATGACGGTCGCAAGATGTTGGAATTTGACGTCTACACCGGTCAGGATGGCGTCAGCATGACGGATTTCGACGAGATCTTCGACATCTGGACTGAGGTCGTCGAAAGCTTCGAAGACGCTCTTTCCTAAGACGTGTCGCCCCCACCCGAATGGCTGGGGGCGTTTTTCTTACAGCGCGTTCAGCAGCTGCGCCGTCGGCCACGCATCGGCGGGCAGGCCTAGGCGGATCTGCTCTTGCTGAATGGCGGCGCGGGTTTTCGCGCCAAGTATGCCGTCGATCTTGCCCACATCATGCCCGCGCGCGGACAGTTTCTTTTGCAGCGCTTTCATTTGCTGGCCCGTGAAGGCCGGATCCGGATTGCCCGCATCGAAAACCGGTGCGCCTTCCAGCCGGGTGGCGAAATAGGCGGCAGTGGTCACATAGACGAAGCTTTGGTTCCATTCGAAATAGACGCGGAAATTGGGATAGGCGATGAAGGCCGGCCCCTTGCGGCCTTGCGGCAGAATGATCGAGGCAGGCAAGTTCGCCTTCCCCAGCTTCCCGCTGCGGGGTTTCACGCCCAGCGTGGCCCAGTCGGACACGGATTTCGTGGTGTTCAGCCCGGTCTCGGCCCAGTTCAGGTTTGACGGCACCGTGACCTCTTGCAGCCAAGGTTCGCCCGCGCGCCAGCCTAGCCCGCGCAGCATATTGGCCCCGGACAGCAGCGCGTCCGCAGGGGTCTTGCGCAGGTCGATTTTACCGTCGCCATTGCCGTCCACACCGGCCTCGATGATGTCACCGGGCAGCATTTGGACCATGCCAATCTCACCTGCCCATGCACCGGTCGAGGTCGCGGGATTGAAGGCACCAGCCTCGAAGATTTCAAGGGCTGCGAAAACCTGCGGTTGGAACAGCTCGGGGCGGCGACAGTCATGCGACAGCGTCACCAGCGAGTTCAGCGTGTTGAAGTCCCCTTGGAAGGCACCATAGTCGGTCTCGAACGCCCAGAACGCGGTCAGCACACCGCGACTGACGCCGTATTCGGCCTCCATCCGGTCAAAGGTGGCGGCGTGCTTGGTCAGCATCGCGCGGCCCCGGTCGATCCGGTTTTGGCTAATCAGACGGCGTGAAAAATCGACGAAGGGCCGTTGGAAAATCCCCTGCGCGCGATCGGCTTTCAGCGTGGCGGGGTCTTGGCGGACCGACGCGAAAAACTTGTTCACGCTGGCTTTGGAGTGCCCCTTGGCGATGGCCGCGTTCTTCATGGCGCCCACGAAGCCCTTGAAGCTGCCGCCACAGGCCACATTTTGCGCCTGTGCGGGAAGGGCTAGTGTCATAGCCAAAACCGCTGCGGAAATTATTTTTTGCATGTGAATACCTTGTTCTGCTCGGCAGGCAGATTACCGGATTCGCATCACGTGACAACCGCAAGTAGGATTACGACGCCCAGCAGGGCCAACCATGCCGACCAAAGCGCATCGACGGCCTGATCGACCTCTTTCGCGCCAATGTCGCGCGCGCCTTCGCCGTTCACCCACGGGAAATCCCGCATCTCGCCATCATAGGCGCGGGGGCCGGACAGGGCGACATTCAAGGTTCGGGCCATGGCGGCCTCGGGCCAGCCCGCATTGGGCGAGCGGTGCAGGGGCGCATCGCGGCGGATCACCGACCATGCGGACCATTGGCGGCTTGCCAGGATCAGGATCAGCGCGGTTAGGCGGGCGGGGATCCAGTTCAGCACATCATCCAGTCGCGCGGCGAACTTGCCGAACTGTTCATAGCGTTCGTTTCGATAACCGATCATGCTGTCCGCGGTGTTCACCAGCTTATAGACCATCAGCCCCGGCAGACCTGCGATCAGGAACCAGAAGGCAGGCGCGACAACGCCGTCCGAGAAGTTCTCGGCCGCGCTTTCAATCGCGCCGCGGGCAATGGCGTCATCCGTCATGTCCTTGGTGTCGCGCCCGACGATCATGGCGACAGCCTGACGCCCATCTTCGGTCGATTGGCGCAGGGCGTCGGCCACGACTTGCACGTGTTGTGCCAAGGATTTTTGCGCCAGAAGGATTGCAGCAACGATGATTTCCAGCAGACCGCCAAAGGGCAGATGCTGGATCACTTGACCAACGATCCCAGCCACAGCAGCCAGCACGAACACACCCATGGCACCGTTGAAGAAGCGGTTGTCGCCTTCGTTTAAATTCCGCTCTAGCCAGCCGATCGTGCGGCCCATCAGCACCGCCGGATGCGGCACGCGTTTCCACGCCCAATCGGGCTCGCCCATGAAGGCGTCCAGTATTAAGGCCAGAACCAGAGGTGCTGCGTAGATCATAAGGTAGCCTCCAACTGCGCCCAGCGATCCGGGTGCGGCAGGCCAAGGCGGAGCCATTGGATCGAGTAGGGAAAAATGCGCGACCAGACATGGCGTTCGGCCAAGCGTTCCTGCCATGTCTGCGCGTCGCCCACATCGTAAAGCCGGAACAACGTGGTGCCGCCCAGCGCCTTGGCTCCTTTTGCGGTCATCAGCGTATCCAGACGCGCGGCGTCTTCGGCAAGCCGCGCACGTGTCGCATCAGCCCATGCGACATCCTCAAGCGCCTGGGCGCCCAGTTCCAGCGCCGGTCCCGAGACCTGCCACGGTCCAATCGAGTCCCGCAGCTTCGCGATCAACGCGGGGTCTCCGATCACGAAGCCCAAACGCAGGCCTGCGAGCCCCCAGAACTTGCCAAAGCTTTTCAGGATCAACACGCCGGGTGTGGTCGCGGCCTTGATCAGGCTGTGCTCCGGCATCACATCGCAGAAGCTTTCGTCAATGACGGTCAAGCTGCGGTCCAGGTCCAAATCCGGCCAAACGCGACCATCGGGATTGTTGGGATGCACTACGACGCGGGCGGGGGCGGTGTGGCCCACGACCTCCCACCCCTGTGCCTGAAACCCGGCGGCGTGTTCGTTATAGGTCGGGCCTTCGATTTGCACCTGTCTCGCCGGCAGAAGCGAGGGGATGCGGGCGATCAAAGCGGACGCGCCGGGTGCAGCCAAAACCGCAGCGTCATCAGGGACATTCCAGAACTTACGTGCCGCGGCCTCAAGCCGCGCAAACGCGCCTTTGTCCGGCAGCGCGGTCCACGCATCCGCCGAGAACGCGCCCACAGGGTAAGGCACCGGATTGATGCCCGTGGACAGGTCCAGCCAGCCCGTGCGCGTGCCGCCGAACCGTGCGATGGCGGCGTCCAGCCCGCCCCCGTGATCGCGTTCCTCTGCTTGGGTCATGTGT
>CALJDH010000211.1 GCA_938023895.1 uncultured Aliiroseovarius sp. | reverse complement strand
ATCAGCTCGATCTCGTCGCGCTGACGGCCCAGTTCATTGGTGATCGAGCCCCACAGCTCGGGGTCGCGAGTCGCGAGGGATTCGGTAAAGAAACCTTGGTCACGGGTGGCAGTCATGCGCGTTTTCCTTCAATTAAGGTCCGATTTCGGATTTCCTATCGGAAACATTCCCGGTCGCAAAGACCAGAAAGCGACGCGGCGACGGAAAGACGCGGCATTATCTGGTGATTTGTGGAAACATGTGATTGTTTCGGAAACAAAGCTGCCAATCGGGACAATCAGCATGAGTCGAAAAATCGCCTTCCTTGCCAGTGATACGACCATCGCGCAGGCTGCGCATGATGAACTGGTGGCACGCTATGGGAATGTCGCCGAAGAAGAAGCCGATATCATCGTCGCATTGGGTGGTGACGGGTTCATGTTGCATACGCTTCACAACACTCAGCACCTTCCGGCGCCGGTCTATGGCATGAACTGTGGAACGGTCGGCTTTCTGATGAACGAATACGCGCCCGAGGGGCTGATCGACCGTCTGATCGTCGCGGAAGAGGAAGTGATCAACCCGCTGTCGATGCGCGCGGAGAGCGCGGATGGAACCGTGCACGAGGCGCTGGCGATCAACGAGGTCAGCCTGCTGAGGGCGGGCCCTCAGGCTGCGAAACTTCAGATCAGCGTCGATGGGCGCGTCCGTTTGGACGAGCTGGTCTGCGACGGCGCGCTTTTGTGTACGCCTGCAGGCTCGACGGCGTATAACTATTCGGCCCACGGACCGATTTTGCCGATTGGCTCGGATGTTTTGGCGTTGACCGCGATGGCCGCGTTCCGTCCGCGCCGTTGGCGCGGGGCGCTTTTGCCGAAAAATGCGGTGGTGCGCTTTGATGTGCTTCAGCCAGACAAGCGGCCAGTGATGGCGGATGCAGACAGCCGGTCGGTGCCCAACGTCGTCTCGGTCGAGATCCGGTCTTGCAGCGACATTGCGCATCGCATCCTGTTCGACCCCGGCCATGGGCTGGAAGAACGCCTGATCCGCGAACAATTCGTTTAACCAATAAAAACGCCCCCGAAATCGGGGGCGTTTCTTTGTATAGGGTCTTGCTTAGTAACCGAGCGATGCCAGTGCATCCTTAATCTCGTCCAGAATGGCCGGATCGTCGATGGTCGCGGGCATCTTGTATTCCTTGCCATCGGCAATCGACACCATTGTCGCGCGCAGGATCTTGCCCGAGCGCGTCTTGGGCAGGCGATCCACAACCACGCACAGCTTGAAGGCTGCAACCGGGCCAATCTTCTCGCGCACCAGTTTGACGCATTCGGCGGTGATCTCTTCATCCGGGCGGTCGGTGCCGGCGTTCAGGCAGACCATGCCCAGCGGCAGTTGGCCTTTCAGCTGGTCGGTCACACCGATCACAGCACATTCGGCCACGTCGGGGTGCGAGGCCAGAACCTCGTCCATGCCGCCGGTCGACAGGCGGTGGCCGGCAACGTTGATCACATCATCGGTGCGCGCCATGATGTAGACATAGCCGTCTTCATCGATATAGCCCGCATCGCCGGTCTCGTAATAACCGGGGAAGGTATTCAGATAGCTCGACTTGAAACGCTCTTCCGCGTTCCACAGGGTCGGCAGCGTTCCCGGGGGCAGGGGCAGCTTGATCGCAATGGCACCCAGTTCGCCTGCGGGCATCGGGTGACCGCCTTCGTCCAGAATTTGCACGTCAAAGCCCGGCATCGGAACCGAGGGCGAACCCAGTTTGATCGGCAGCTCTTCGATGCCAATCGGGTTGGCGGCGATGGCAAAGCCGGTTTCGGTCTGCCACCAGTGGTCTACCACGGGCACGTTCAGCTGTTCCTGTGCCCAGACGATGGTGTCGGGGTCTGCGCGTTCACCAGCCAGATAGACCTGCTTCAGGCAGGACAGGTCGTATTTCTTCACGAACTCGCCCTTCGGGTCTTCGCGCTTCACGGCGCGGAAGGCGGTGGGGGCAGTGAAGAAGGACTTCACGTTGTGCTCGCTGATCACGCGCCAGAAGGTGCCTGCATCGGGCGTGCCCACGGGCTTGCCCTCGAACACGATGGTCGTGTTGCCGTGCACCAGCGGGCCATAGGTGATGTAGGAGTGGCCCACGACCCAACCCACGTCAGACGCGGCCCAGAACACATCGCCGGGATCGACGTTGTACAGGTTCTTCATGGTCCAGTTCAGGGCCACAAGATGTCCGCCGGTGTGGCGGATGACGCCCTTCGGCTGGCCGGTGGTGCCCGAAGTGTAAAGGATATAGGCCGGGTGGTTGCCTTCGACGGGTACACAGGCGGCGGGGGCAGCAGCGGCCTCGGCCTCGGCCCAGTCGAAATCACGACCGTCGATCAGATCGGCGGCGTGTTCTTCGCGCTGAAGGATCAGGGTGAAGTCGGGCTTGTGCTCGGACAGTTCGATGGCGCCATCCAGAAGCGGCTTGTAGGCCACAACGCGACCAGGCTCCAACCCGCAGGAGGCTGCGATGATGGCTTTGGGTTTGGCGTCGTCGATGCGCACGGCCAGTTCGTTCGAGGCAAAGCCGCCAAACACGACCGAGTGCACCGCGCCGATACGCGTGACGGCGAGCATGGCGATCAGC
>CALJDH010000210.1 GCA_938023895.1 uncultured Aliiroseovarius sp. | reverse complement strand
GCGCGAAGAAGCGGCTTAACGTCCCAGCTCTTTCATGCCGCGTTCGATCCCGTCGATGGTCATCGGGACCATACGACCTTCGAAGATCTGGTTGATCATCTGAACCGACTGGGTATAGCGCCAATGCTGCTCGGGCAGGGGATTGATCCACATATTGTCCGGCCACTGTTCGCGCGCGCGCTCTAGCCACGTTTGACCGGTTTCGTCATTCCAATGTTCGTTCGCGCCCCCGCGGTAGGCGATCTCGTAGGGTGACATCGAGGCATCGCCAACGAAGATGCATTTATAATCCGAGCCATAGGTGCGCAGCACGTCCCATGTGGGGATCTGTTCGGTCCAACGACGGGAATTGTCGCGCCACACGCCTTCATACAGACAGTTGTGGAAATAGTAGTATTCCAGATGCTTGAACTCGGCCCGCGCGGCCGAGAAAAGCTCTTCCACCACCTTGATATGCGGGTCCATGGATCCACCAACATCGAGGAATAACAACACCTTGACGGCGTTTTTGCGTTCTGGTCGCGTCTTCACGTCCAGATAGCCGTGTTCAGCCGTTGCGCGGATGGTGCCGTCCAGATCCAACTCGTCATGCGCCCCGTCGCGGGCCCAGTTGCGCAGGCGTTTCAGGGCCACCTTGATGTTGCGGGTGCCAAGTTCAACCGAGTCGTCGAGGTTCTTGAATTCGCGCTTGTCCCAGACCTTCACCGCGCGCTGGTGGCGCGAGCGGTCCTGGCCGATCCGCACGCCTTCTGGGTTATACCCATACGCGCCAAAGGGTGAGGTGCCCGCGGTGCCGAACCACTTGTTGCCGCCTTGGTGTCGCGCCTCTTGCTCTTTCAGCCGCTCTTTCAGCGTCTCCATCAGCTTGTCAAATCCACCCAAGGCTTCAATCTCGGCCATTTCTTCGGGGGTCATGAACTTCTCGGCCATCTTTTCCAACCATTCCTGTGGAATATCGACGGCTTCAAGCATCTGATCAGAGGAAATGGCTTCGAGCCCTTCGAAGCTTGCTGCGAAGGCGCGGTCGAACTTGTCTAGATTGCGCTCGTCCTTCACCATCGCGGTCCGGGCGAGGTAGTAGAAGCCTTCGATGTCGTAGGTGACCAGTCCGGCCTTCATCGCCTCCAGAAAGGACAGGTATTCGCGCAAGGATACCGGAACATTGGCCGCGCGGAGGTTTTCGAAGAAGGGCAGGAACATGGGCGGGCCTTAGGTGCGGGTAATCATAATGGAAACGAACGTCGCGATCAGCACCAGCACCATGCCATAAACCGCACCATATTGTGCCATATCCAGCCGGTTCCCACCGCGTTTCTTTGCTCGCAGCGCCCCGAATGTTGCGCCAACCACAAAAGCCACAATTACAATCATATTCGCATCCCTGGCCTATGGCCCCCGGTGTTTCAGGAACCTGTCATCCTGCCGAACCAGGAGCAATGGCTGCGATTTCCCGTAGCCTTGCCCCCACTTGGGCGTTTGAGCCGAAGCCATACCGCGCCCAGCCCAGACTGTCGAGCCGTAGGCGCGCAGCGTCACTTGTCTTTCCTTGTCGATCCAGCGCCTCGGCCTTGATCATCAGCAGCGTGGCCAAAAGTGACGCATTCTGAGCCTGTCGGACCGCGGGAAGGTGGCGGTTAACGATCGCGATGGCCTGATCCAATTGGCCCGCTGACAGGGTATATGCGGCCATTTGAACACCAATATGCGCCGCATGCACATCGGTGCCCGCGCGCTCGCGATAGAGCGCGTTTGCTTCTTGGAAGGCGGCAAAGGCGAGCTGGCTGTCAGATTGTATGTGTATTTGGCCCAGCGCATACAGGCTGAAGGCCAGCCGATTACCCTGCCATCCCTTTTGCCGCGCGATCGAGACGGCGCGCAGGGCAGCCGCCTTGCGCTGTGCGAACGGTTTACGCGGTCCCAGTGCATCGGCAATGGCGCGCTTCCAGGCCGGGGGCGTGGGGGGTGTTACGCGCGGTGTACCGGTCCCGCCCGTGGGATTGAGCCGCTTCAATATGCCGGGAAGGCGTTGCCTGGCTTCGGCGCGTGACATACCCGAATGTAGCTCAGGCGCATAATAGATCCGCAGGATCAGCATGTCGAAACCGGTAAGCACCGTGTGGAAGTTGTCGTCGTTAAAGACGCTGTTTTCCAACCGGTACAGGTCGTTCACCGGGCCAAGCGCCTGTGCGATTTCCTCGTGCAGGCAATCCCGCATCTCTTGCGGGCTGACATCAGGCGGGATGACCACGGTCATCTGCGTGCGTTGCCGCATCTGTATCCAATCGGTACGCGCCGAGCCGCGATGGCGCAGGTAGTCATCCCAGCCCGCGACGTTGGGCGCCACGAAACAGGCCGCGTGGGGCACATGGCGTTGCAGGGTGCGCTTGGGGACCATTTCGATGGTGATCTGACCACTCGATGCACCCGCTTTGCGGCGAATGTTGATCCCGGCCTCTTGCCGCAGCCGCCCCAGAAGCTGGTCCAGATCGGCCTGCATGCGGGCAGGTGCGCGTCCCGCTACCGTGACCGAGATCGGGCCTTCGAACCGCGACAGGACAGGCAGGGGGCGTCCGCTTTCCAGCTGAAAACTCAAATCCAGAAAATCGCCCATGATCAAACTGTTGGCGCGGATGGGACGCGTGCCCCGCGTGGCGGGAAAGGCCTTCATGGCGGGCAGGGAGGCAGGGAGGCCAACGCGCCGGGTGGCGACCTCGTCCGGGCTTGCAGTGCGCGGCGTGGGTGTCGCAGCCATACAGCCTGCCAGCAACAAGGCCATCGGGATCAGGACTGCGCGGCGGCAAGACCACATGCTATGTTCCTTCCAAAGCAGACGGACCCCGCACAGGCGGGTCGCAGCCGATAAGATATGCCGGAAGCGGGCGTTTGCGTCCATATCGCTCCAAACACACCGATCTCCCCCGAAACTTCCCCATCGTGCGGGAAAGGCGTCGATTTCTCAAAGGAAAAAGCGCCTGACGTAAGAAACCGGCGAATCGAGGACTTGGCAGATGTGCTATACTGGGTGTGGGAGGATGGGAATATGACCAACGCTTACGCATATGCTTGTCGCGACTGCGAGGGGATGGAGGCCTGCCCGGCCAGTGTCGTTGCCGAGAGCAAAGAGGAAGTTTGGAAGCTGATGGAGCTTCACGCCCGGGTCGCGCATGATGAAGATCCGGCCGATTGGGACCAGGCCACGCGCGACTACTTGGGAACGCTGATCAAACCGGTGACTGTCTAGGTAAAGCTGTCCGAATCCGGACGGGTTTCAGGCGTTCTCTGATCGGGAAAACGCCTGAAAACATGGAGAATTGTGTGCTGGCTTAGCGTTGTCCGCGCGCCATGAAGGCCAGCCGTTCGAACAGATGCACGTCCTGTTCGTTCTTCAACAGCGCCCCATGCAGTGTGGGCAGCGCGCTTGCGCCGTCACGCTTCAGCTCAGCCGGGTCGATATCCTCGGCAAGAAGCAGCTTCAGCCAGTCCAGCACTTCCGAGGTCGACGGTTTTTTCTTCAGGCCGGGCTGCTCGCGAATTTCATAGAATTGGGTCAGTGCTTCGGTTAGCAGACGCTGCTTGATGCCCGGGTGGTGGACTTCGACAATACGGGCCATCGTTTCTGCATCCGGGAAACGGATGTAGTGGAAGAAGCAGCGGCGCAGGAACGCGTCGGGCAGTTCTTTTTCGTTGTTCGAGGTGATGATGATGATTGGGCGATGCTTGGCGCGGATGGTTTCACCGGTCTCGTAGACATGAAACTCCATCTTATCCAGCTCTTGCAGCAGATCGTTCGGGAACTCGATATCTGCCTTGTCGATCTCGTCAATCAGAAGAACGACACGCTCGTCGGCCTCGAACGCCTCCCAGAGCTTGCCGCGCTTGATGTAGTTCTTGACGTCATGCACCCGTTCGTCACCCAGCTGGCTGTCCCGCAGACGGCTGACCGCGTCATACTCATACAGACCCTGCTGCGCCTTGGTGGTCGACTTGATGTTCCACTCGATCATGCGCGCGCCAAGGGCGCTGGCGACCTGCAGGGCCAACTCGGTCTTGCCAGTGCCGGGCTCGCCTTTTACCAGAAGCGGACGTTCTAAGGTGACCGCCGCGTTCACGGCGACCTTCAGGTCATCTGTGGCCACATAGCTGTCGGTTCCGTCAAAGCGATTGGTCATGCCCATTCCTTACATCCGGTGCGTACGATGTGTGACGAGGTAAACGGAGCAGTCCCGTTTGGCAAGGCCAAGGCGCTTTGACGCTACGGCGTCAATTTGAAATCCGCAGTTGCGTGTTCTTTGACCAATCTGCCTGTAAATTGCACACAAGATGTCATGCGCTATCAGTATGTTAGTTGAAAGTGCTGAAATGCTTTACGGGGTTAAGTTTTTCAGGCGTGACATTCCATGTTAGCGGGTGTACATCAGCGCCAGAAGAAACCGGGCGCTTACTGGCGAAAAGGTCTCCAGGAACCGCGATCCGGTAGAAGAGGGAGTTGGTATGAAAGCCGAGACTTTCCTGTCCGACGATTATCGGTCAGCAGAAGACGAACCGTTTATGAATGACAGGCAGCTGGAGTACTTCCGGCGTAAACTTGAAGCGTGGAAGGCAGAGCTTCTGGACGAAAGCCGCCACACGATCGAAGGCCTGCAAGACAGCACGCGCAACATTCCTGACATCGCGGATCGCGCCTCGGAAGAGACGGACCGCGCGCTGGAACTGCGTACCCGCGACCGCGCACGCAAGCTTGTGTCCAAAATTGATCAGGCACTGCGCCGGATCGACGAAGGTGAATACGGCTATTGCGAAGACACCGGCGAGCCGATCTCGCTGAAGCGTCTGGACGCCCGCCCGATCGCGACGCTGAGCCTTGAGGCACAGGAACGTCACGAGCGCCGCGAAAAGGTGCATCGCGACGATTGATCCGGGGCCACGTGAACCGCGCAGGTTGGAGGACGGCGCGATTTGTCACGTACCCCAGGAAAAAGAACCATGGCACAAAGGCGGCGGGCTTACCGTCGCCTTTGTCGTTGAAGGGGGCAAAGCTTCGACAATGACGCAGATGCGCAGCAGGGACCAAGTGAGCATGATCAAGGATCAGCAAATCACCGTGTTGGGGGCCGGAATCGGCGGGTTGGCCGCCGCGACCGCTTTGGCCCAGCGCGGCGCGAATGTGACTGTGCTGGAGCAAGCGCCCGCCATCACCGAGGTTGGCGCAGGATTTCAGATCAGCCCGAACGGCGTGCGGGTTCTGGATGCTTTGGGGCTGGGTGACAAGGCACGCGCGCAGGCCGTGCGCGGGCAAGGTGTGTGGTTGCGCGATGGGGTCTCAGGCCATGGCGTTCTGGATCTGGATTTCCGCACGCTGAAGCCAGACGACACGTTCTTGCTGTACCATCGCGCGGATCTTCAAATGCTGCTGTACGAGGCCGCGCTGGATGCGGGCGTTACGGTCACGTGCGGACAGCGGGTTCAGGCGGTGCAAGCGGGGGCGGATGGCACCGATGTGACGCTGGACGGCCAAGAACCCGTCAACATGGGGTTCGTTGTCGGCGCCGACGGTTTGCATTCCGTGATGCGGGCGGCGCTGAACGGTCCGGCCACGCCAGAGTTCACCGGACAAGTGGCGTGGCGCGCGCTGGTGCCTGCCACGGGGCGCGAACAGTCTGAAGCCACCGTGTTCATGGGGCCGGGGCGTCACATGGTGACGTATCCGCTGCGTCAAGGCAGCGTGGTCAATATCGTCGCCGTGGAAGAACGCGATACATGGGCCGCGGAAGGTTGGTTTCATAAGGATGATCCGGCCAATCTGTTGGCGGCATTCTCGGGCTTTTGTGACGACGCGATGGCGCTTTTAGAGCGCGTGGACGAGGCGCATATCTGGGGACTGTTCCTACACCCGGTGGCCGAGCATTGGCATCAGGGGAAGGCGGTGTTGCTGGGCGATGCGGCGCACCCCACCTTGCCCTTCATGGCGCAAGGCGCGGTGATGGCGCTTGAGGACGCATGGGTGCTGGCCGACTGTCTGGATCGGTTCGGGGTCGAGCGCGGCCCTGCGGTCTATCAAGACAAGCGCCGACCGCGCACAGCCAAGATTGTTGCCGAGGCGCATAAGAACGCCCGCAACTATCACTATGCCAACCCGCTGGTGCGCAGCGCCGGGCATACGGCGATGCGAATGATCGGGCGGTTTGCGCCACAGGCGTTGATGCGGCGCTATGACTGGATTTATGACTTCGACGTCACCGCTTAAAGCAGTGCGTCGATCTTGTCGCCCGAGATGCTTTTGCCCAACAGGCTGAAATCTCCGTCTTCGAACATGCCTTTGGCTGCGTCGAAGATCACCCGATGCGTCGTGCGCGCCAGTGCTGATCCCAACGAGATGCGCGCCACGCCCGCCTTGGCGAAATCTTCGCGGCTGTGTTGGGTGAATGGGCCTGCGGCCAAGGC
>CALJDH010000209.1 GCA_938023895.1 uncultured Aliiroseovarius sp. | reverse complement strand
GTGATCCACCAGCTGGTGGGCGGTTTGCGTGCAGCAATGGGCTATACCGGCTGCGCTACGGTGGACGAGATGCGCAAGAATTGCAAATTCGTCAAAATTACCGGCGCGGGTCTGAAAGAAAGCCATGTGCATGACGTTCAGATCACCCGCGAAAGCCCGAACTATCGGATCGGCTAAGCCTGTGACGGGGAACCTGCGATGACACCCGGAGCCCGCGTGGCCGCCGCGATCGAGGTGCTGGACAGCTATTTGTCCGGCACACCGGTCGAGCAAGCTCTGACCGGCTGGGCGCGCAGCCATCGGTTTGCAGGTTCGAAAGACCGGGCCGCCATTCGCGATCACGTGTTTGATGCGGTGCGCCGGTTGGCGTCCTCTAAGGCTCTTGGCGGTGGCACCGATGGGCGTGCCGTGATGATCGGGCTTCTGCGCGGGCAGGGGCTGGATCCGGCAGAGCTGTTCTCGGGTGAAGGTCACGCGCCTGCAGTGTTGAAGAACACCGAAATGGCTGTCGAGGCTCAGATGACACGCGCGCAGGCGCTGGACTGCGCAGACTGGCTGTTGCCCGCGTTCGATCGCAGCCTTGGGTCGGATGCCGACGCCGTGCTGGACAGTCTGCGTAACCGGGCGCCCGTGTTCGTACGCGCCAATCTGGCGAAATGCGATCGCGAAACGGCCGCAGCGATCCTGGCCGAGGATGGGATCGACACGCAGCCGACCACGCTGGCATCCACGGCGCTCGAAGTTGTTAAAAACCCCCGCAAGATCAAAACCTCGCGCGCCTTTCTGGACGGCTATGTCGAGCTTCAGGACGCCGCATCCCAAGCGGTCATCGAGACCTTGGGTATCAAGCCTGGCATGCGCGTGCTGGACTATTGTGCCGGCGGTGGCGGCAAGGCACTGGCCATGGCCGCTCTGGGGGCGGATGTGACTGCGCATGACCTGTCGTGGGAACGGATGAAGGACATCCCGGCACGGGCCGAACGAGCGGGTGTTTCGATCAAACGCGTCCGGCACAATGACCTGAAGGGGCTTAAGGGCTTCGATCTGGTGCTGGCAGACGCCCCGTGTTCCGGCAGCGGATCGTGGCGCCGTGCCCCACATGGGAAGTGGCTTTTGACGCCTGAAAAGCTGGCTGCAATTCAGTCTGCGCAGCGCGACATCCTGCGCGCGATGCCATCCTATCTGACACAAGACGGGCAGATGGCCTATGCCACTTGCTCGGTCCTGAGAAGCGAAAATCAGGATCAGGTGCAGGCGTTTCTAAGTGATTGTGATGGCTACCTGATCACGGCTGAACGCCAATTTACACCACTGGATGGCGGCGATGGATTTTACGTGTCACAACTTATGCACAATTCTGGCAAATAAAAAACAATCATAGGTAGTCTACCTTCCTTCATTAATCGGGCATTAACCCTCCTCATTCAGAAAAGAGGGGATTTCTGAGAAGGAACTATCGTGCAGTCTCTTGCCTTTACGACGCATCCGTTTGCTCTTGTTGCGTTGCGCCTTGCGCCCAGAACATTGCTGTTGATGGCGATCGGTGCCGCGTTTTTGGGGGCATCTTGGATGGTTTCGTCTCCCAAGGTCGGGCTTGGCCTGATACTGACAGGATTGGCTTTTGTCAGCTTGGCTGCGATGATTGGTGGGCTTTATCTGCTGCAGAAACTTCGCCGAGATCGGCTGACATCATCGCTGACGGCCCTATTCGAAAATGACAAGGCTGCAGCTTTTCTTACAGATGCTGAGGGCGCGGTAATCTATCGAAATACAGCAGCGAAACGGATATCTGGTGGGGCGTCAGACAGCGCACTGTCGATGCAGCTGGCGGACTTTTATGCGGCACCGGCCTCGGTGCTCTATGGATTGCAGAGCCGCGCTCAGGCCCTGGGACACGCCTCGGAAGAGGTGAACACGTCACACGGGCGAGTTCGAGTTCAGATCCACCTTGTTGAAGAAAGTGGATTTCTTTGGCGGTTAGATCAGCAGTCCTCGTCAGGGGCAGGACTGCGCGGGGGTGAACATATCGGCCTTCCGATGATGACGGCTTCGAAAACCGGAACCATACTGTTTATGAACGAAGCGGCGCGGAACCTGTTGGGGGGGCGCGAAACCACACTTGATCGGATTTTCACCGATTTTCCAATTCAACCGGGCACGATCATGCAGGTGTCAGGCCGCGACGGGCCAGTTCCTGCCTTGGTATGCGAGCTGCCGACCTCAGCAGGGCGTCGAGAGCTTTATCTGTTGCCACCAAGCTCGGCGCCTGAGCTGTCAGCCGACGAATGGGCCTTTATCGATGGTCTACCGGTTCCACTGTTGAAGCTTGATCTAGGAGGGCGCATCACCATGGCCAATCGCCGTGCGCGCGATCTGTTGGGGGACAAGGACGCGATTGGATCGCTGATGGCAAATCAGGTTGAAGGGCTTGGTCGTCCTGTGTCCGAATGGCTGCGCGAGGCTCATGCCGGGCGGCATCTTGGGCGCTCTGAGATTGTCCGTGCAACACGGACAGATGAAGATGTCTTTATCCAGATCTCACTGGCTCAGATTAGCGAGGAAAACAGTACCGCCTTGGTGGCCGTTCTGCAGGACGCGACCGAACTAAAATCGCTGGAAGCCCAGTTCGTGCAAAGCCAGAAGATGGAGGCGATCGGCCAGCTTGCCGGCGGTGTTGCCCATGATTTCAATAACTTGCTGACCGCAATTTCTGGACATTGCGATCTTCTGATGATGGGGCGGGACGAAAAGGATCCGGCTTATTCCGACCTGTCTCAGATCATTCAAAACGCCAATCGCGCAGCTGCCTTGGTACGTCAGCTTTTGGCATTCTCGCGCAAGCAGACCTTGCGGCCTGTAAAGTTGTTGCTAACCGAGTCACTTGCGGATCTGACCCACCTTCTGAACCGACTGGTGGGCGAGAAGATCATGCTTCAACTGGATCATGATGCGGAACTTCAGCCAATTCGAGCAGATCGTAGACAACTGGATCAGGTGATTATGAACCTCGTGGTGAACGCGCGGGATGCAATGCAGGATGGAGGCACGATCCGCGTCGAGACGCGCAATGTGTTTTTAGAAACAGCCCTGCAGCGCGACCGTGCCAGTGTACCGCCCGGCGACTACGTCGCCATCCGTGTGATTGACGAGGGCACGGGGATTCCAGCAGACAAAATGGGTAAAATTTTCGAGCCGTTCTTTACTACCAAGAAGGCGGGCAAGGGCACCGGGCTTGGCTTGTCGATGGCCTATGGTATCGTGAAGCAGATGGGCGGATACATCTTCGTCGACTCGCTGCCGGGGCAGGGCACGACGTTTACGCTTTACTTCCCGGCTAGCCGGGAACTTGATCTGCCAGACGACGACGCGGAGGTGGCAGATCAGCCCCCCACGCTGGACGCGCCGCTGTCAGAACTCGACATGGCCCTCGACTCGTCGACAGTATCTCCTCAGCCTGCGCAATCGGATGCCGAAGCCGGGGGGGTGGTCCTCTTGGTCGAAGATGAAGCCCCGGTCCGGGCCTTTGCGTCGCGCGCGCTTCGTATGCGTGGGTTTACCGTTCTTGAGGCTGACTGCGCCGAGCAAGCCTTGCAGGTTCTTGAAGACACAGCGCTTAATGTAGATGTGTTTGTCACGGATGTGATCATGCCTGGAATGGACGGCCCGACTTGGGTGACGCAGGCGCTTGAAGATCGCCCCGGGGTGCGGGTGGTTTTCATGTCTGGATATGCCGAGGATTCGGTGTCGGACCATCAGGCCCGTATTCCAAACTCGGTCTTTCTGCCAAAGCCATTCTCTCTGACGGATTTGACCGCTACTGTGAATAATCAGATACACTAAGAGCACTTGTGGAACAAATCAGTTGCGTTTGGTATGCGTCGTATCACATTGAATAGATACGAAATATCTTCGCAGGCTACCCCTGTGTATAAATCTATTTGGCGTTAAGAACTTGGTTACTCTTCGATCGTAGGCTCACGAATAGGAAAAACTTTACTTGAATTGTTCCTTTTTTGTACTCATACAGTGAAGTGAGAACAAGACGGGAACAATCCTGTGATTGCCGCATGCAGGCGGGTGTGGAATAAGTGAGGGCAAGAGATGGCAACAGCGGATATTTTTCAGATGAAGAAAGACAGCGACAAGCAAAAAGCGCTCGACAGCGCGCTGGCTCAGATCGAACGTCAGTTCGGCAAAGGCTCGATCATGAAACTTGGCGCGGACAATCCGGTGGCCGAGATTGAAAGCACCTCGACCGGTTCGCTGGGACTGGACATTGCACTTGGGATTGGCGGTCTGCCGAAGGGCCGGATCGTGGAGATTTATGGCCCGGAAAGCTCGGGTAAGACGACGTTGACACTGCACTGTGTTGCCGAGGAACAGAAAAAGGGTGGCGTGTGTGCGTTTGTGGACGCGGAACACGCGCTGGACCCGCTTTACGCCAAGAAATTGGGCGTTGATCTGGACGAGCTGCTGATTTCGCAACCCGACACTGGCGAGCAAGCGTTGGAAATTGTCGACACTCTGGTGCGTTCGGGTGCTGTGAATATGGTTGTGGTCGACTCGGTCGCCGCACTGACGCCGAAATCCGAGCTGGAAGGCGACATGGGAGACAGCAATGTCGGCGTTCAAGCCCGCTTGATGAGCCAGGCCATGCGTAAACTGACTTCGTCGATTGCACGTTCCAACTGCATGGTGATTTTCATCAACCAGATCCGTATGAAGATCGGCGTGATGTTCGGCAGCCCCGAAACCACCACCGGCGGCAACGCGCTGAAATTCTACAGCTCGGTCCGTCTGGACATCCGCCGCATCGGCGCGATTAAGGACCGTGACGAGGTGGTCGGCAACGCCACCCGCGTGAAGGTCGTGAAGAACAAGGTGGCCCCGCCGTTCAAACAGGTTGAATTCGACATCATGTATGGCGAAGGGATCTCGAAAATGGGCGAGCTTCTGGACCTTGGCGTTAAGGCTGGCGTGGTCGAGAAGTCAGGCTCATGGTTTAGCTATGGTGACGAACGGATCGGGCAGGGGCGCGAGAACGCCAAGAACTATCTGCGCGAACACAAGCGTACTGCGCTTGAGATCGAAGACAAGATCCGCGCAGCCCACGGTCTGGATTTCGATATGCCAGAGCATGAGAAGGGCGAGGATGATGACGGGCTGCTTGAGGCCTAATATCCCCCGATAATTTGATCAAAGGACTGGCCCCGGCCGGTCCTTTTTTCTTTGAGCCTGCCTGAGGTGCTAGACGCTGTGGACAGCACGCGCGCGCAAGGGTAAACGAAACCGACAGCGCTTAAGAGACGAGACAAAATGGCCAGCCTCAACGATATCCGTTCGACTTTTCTGAACTATTTTGAACGCGAAGGGCACACGATTGTGGACAGCTCTCCGCTGGTGCCGCGAAACGACCCGACGCTGATGTTCGTGAACTCGGGCATGGTGCAGTTCAAAAACCTCTTCACTGGGGTGGAAAAACGCGACTATGTACGTGCGACGACGGCGCAGAAATGTGTGCGCGCGGGCGGCAAGCACAATGATCTGGACAACGTGGGCTACACGGCGCGTCACCACACGTTCTTCGAGATGCTGGGAAACTTCAGCTTTGGCGACTACTTCAAGAAAGAAGCCATTCCCTTTGCCTGGAACCTGATCACCAAGGAATTCGGGATTCCGAAGGAACGTCTCTATGTCACGGTGTATCACACGGATGACGAAGCGTTTGACATCTGGAAAAGCCTTGGCGTACCCGAAGATCGGATTATCCGCATCGCCACGTCTGATAACTTCTGGCAGATGGGCCCGACCGGCCCCTGCGGTCCGTGCACCGAGATCTTCTATGACCACGGCGAGCACATCTGGGGTGGCCCTCCGGGTTCGCCTGAGGAAGACGGCGACCGTTTCATCGAGATCTGGAACATTGTGTTCATGCAGAACGAGCAGTTCGAAGACGGCTCGATGGTCGATCTGGACATGCAGTCAATTGACACCGGCATGGGGCTGGAACGCATCGGCGCGCTGCTGCAGGGCAGCCATGACAACTATGACACCGACTTGTTTAAATCGCTGATCGAGGCGTCCGCTCATGCGACAGGCGTGGACCCCTATGGTGATAAGAACGTGCATCATCGCGTGATTGCGGACCACCTGCGCTCGACATCGTTCCTGATTGCGGATGGCGTGATGCCGTCGAACGAAGGCCGAGGCTATGTGCTGCGCCGCATCATGCGCCGCGCTATGCGTCATGCGCATCTGTTGGGCGCGAAAGATCCGGTCATGCACCGTCTGGTGCCGGAACTGGTGGCCCAGATGGGGCAGGCCTATCCGGAACTCAGCCGCGGTCAGATGATGATCGAAGAGACGCTGCTGAACGAAGAAACCCGGTTCAAGAAGACGCTGGATCGCGGCTTGAAGCTGCTGGACGATGAAGTGTCCGGTCTGGCCGAAGGCACGGACCTTCCCGGTGAAACCGCGTTCAAACTCTACGATACCTATGGCTTCCCATTGGACCTGACGCAGGACGCGCTGCGCGAAAAGGGTCTGGGCGTGGATCAGCCCGGCTTCGACGCTGCCATGGAAGAGCAGAAAGCACGCGCGCGCGCTGCGTGGTCCGGGTCGGGCGAAGCAGCGGATGCGACCATCTGGTTCGATCTGGCCGAGCAGAACGGCGTGACCGAATTCCTTGGCTATGA
>CALJDH010000208.1 GCA_938023895.1 uncultured Aliiroseovarius sp. | reverse complement strand
GGACGGTTGGCGCACGATCGAAACGCCTTTGGAAGCGTCTGTCGCACTCGATTGTGCGCACGCGACCGAAGTGGTTTTGTTCGACTGCGCGACCATGTGGCTGTCGAACCAGTTGTTTGCGGAAACCGATCTGGGCGCGGCCGAGACCACCTTGTTCAAGTCCATGACCGACTGCGATGCCCCCGTGGTCGTCGTCTCGAACGAAGTCGGCGCAGGGATCGTGCCGGAAAACGCCTTGGCGCGGAGGTTTCGACAGGCGCAGGGAGAGTTGAACCAACGCATCGCCCAGCGTGCGGATCTGGTCGTCACTGTGATGGCTGGGCTGCCCTTGGCGTTGAAGGGCACTTTGCCCGAGAGTGCACCTTGATGAGCACACCTGTCACGTGGTGGTGGGTGCGCCATGGCCCGACCCATGCCAAGAATATGGTGGGTTGGCGAGATCTGCCGGCGGACCTGTCGGACACAACGGCCTTGGCGCGGTTATCAAATCATCTGCCGGATAGCGCAGCGGTTATCTCAAGCGATCTGATCCGTGCCTCGGCTACGGCAGACGCGATAGGGGATGGGCGGACACGCCTGCCACATCACCCCGACCTGCGCGAGTTTCACTTCGGCGACTGGGACGGGCTGGGCTGGCAAGAGGTCTCGGCCCGCGACCCAGAATTGTCGCGCGCCTTTTGGGAAACGCCGGGGGATCACGTCGCGCCGGGGGGCGAAAGCTGGAACCAACTGGCCGCGCGCGTGTCCAGCGTGGTGGACGGGCTGAACGATACAGGCCACCGGCATGTCATCGCGGTAGCCCATTTCGGCGTGATCTTGACCCAGATTGCACGCGCGGGCGGTATGAGCGCCTATGACGCGCTTGGCCACAAGATAGACAACCTGTCGGTCACACAGCTGCACTGGGACGGATCCGCGTGGTCGGTCGAAGCGATCAATCACCTGCCGTGAACAGGCTCGTCACAAATTGGAAATTGCGCGCGGACCACAGAGCGTTACCGTAAGCATATGACTTACGACCTTTATATTGGCGACCAGACGTTTTCGAGCTGGTCGCTGCGCGGTTGGCTGATGTTCGAAGCGTTCAACATCCCGTATCGCACACATTTGGCCGGGCTCTATAGCGGCACGTTGAAAGAAGATTTGGCCGATCTCGCGCCCGCGCGATTTGTCCCCGTGATGAAGACGCCGGACGGTATCCCGGTGGGCGATACCCTTGCCATGGCCGAGACTTTGGCCGAACGCCACCCCGATGCCGGTCTCTGGCCCGCAGACCCCGCCGCCCGCGCGCTGGCACGCTGGCTTGTCGCCGAAATGCACTCGGGCTTCGGTGCGCTACGCGGCGATTGTCCCATGCAGCTTTTGGGCGTGGTCGACGGGTTTGAACCCTCGACCGAGGTTCTGGCCGATCTCGCCCGCATCGAAGAGTTGTGGGCCATCGCCCACGCGAAATTCGGTCGCGCCGACAGCCCGTGGCTGTTTGGAGATTACTCGCTGGCAGATGTGTTTTATGCCCCCGTGGCGGCACGGATCGCCGGGTTCGGCCTGCCCGTCGGTACGGACGCGCAGGCTTATGTCGCCGCGCAATTGGCCGACCCCGCCTTCCGCCGCTGGCGCGCGGTGGGGCTTTTGAAATCCTATGATCCGGTACCCTATATCGACGGGTTGCCCTTGTCGGACTGGCCCGGTCCCGTGCCCTTGGAGGCCTACGCCTGTGACGGTCCGTCGACCAACGACGCCTGCCCTTATTCGGGCGATCCGGTCACGGATTTCCTATCGCTGAACGGACAGGTCTGGGGATTCTGCAATCCCGGCTGCCGCGACAAGACGGTAAACGACCCAGAAGCGTGGCCCGCTTTCATGAACATGGTGTCGGAGAAGGGTTAAGGCGCGTTAACCCTTTGCTAACCATGCCAGTCTAGCCTGCCTGAAACGGGGCAGGTTGGATCGCAGGGAAACAATGGTCGCACGCATCAGCACGGTGGCGTTCGAAGGCATCGACGCCAAGATAGTCGAGGTCGAATGCGCCCTGTCGCCCGGGTTGCCCAGCTTTGCCATCGTGGGTTTGCCGGACAAAGCTGTCTCGGAAGCGCGCGAACGGGTGCGCGCGGCGCTGGCGTCGATGTCCGTCGCTCTTCCCCCGCGCAAGATCACCATCAATATGTCGCCCGCCGACATGCCCAAGGAAGGGTCGCATTTCGACCTTCCCATCGCGCTGGCCTTGCTGGCCGAGGCCGGGTTGATCCCCCTCGAAGACTTGTCGGGCGCGCTGGCGATCGGAGAGCTGTCCCTGGACGGATCGTTGATCCCGGTGCTGGGCGCCCTGCCCGCGGCCCTTGCCGCTGCCGAGCACGAGCTTGACCTGATCTGCCCCAAAGCCTGCGGGGCGGAAGCCGCGTGGATCGACGCGACCAAAGTGCTAGCTGCCGACAGTCTTGCAGGGGTGCTTCAGCATTTCACCGGCCAATCGCCAATCTCACCGGCCTCGGCTGGGCAGGTTACCACGCAAGCCACCCTGAAAGACTTCGCCGAGGTGAAAGGCCAAGAGCGCGCCAAGCGGGCACTGGAGATCGCCGCCGCAGGACGGCACCACCTGTTGATGGTCGGCCCGCCCGGGTCTGGCAAATCCATGCTGGCCGCGCGCTTGCCCGGCATCT
>CALJDH010000207.1 GCA_938023895.1 uncultured Aliiroseovarius sp. | reverse complement strand
ACACGGCGCGGGGAGCGGCCCTTGACGAGCTCGGCAATGGCCCGGATGTGGTCTGGCGTGGTGCCGCAGCAACCGCCGAGGACATTGACGAGCCCCTTGTCGAGAAACGTCTCGAGCTGTGCCGCCATGTCGGCCGGTCCCTGGTCGTATTCGCCCATTTCGTTGGGCAGGCCGGCGTTGGGGTGGGCGGAGATGCCACAGGTGGCCACGTTGGATAGGGCCTCGAGGTGGGGGGTGAGCTGGGCGGCTCCCAGGGCGCAGTTCAGGCCAATCGAGAACAGGGGGGCGTGGCTCATGGAGACCCAGAAAGCCTCGGCAGTCTGTCCGCTGAGCGTACGTCCGGAGGCGTCTGTAATGGTGCCGCTGACCATGATGGGCAAACGCTTTCCGGTCTGGTCGAAGGCTTCTTCCGCCGCGAACAGGGCCGCCTTCGCGTTGAGGGTGTCGAACACCGTCTCGATGAGGAGGGCGTCCACACCGCCGTCGATCAGGGCGACCATTTGGCCGGTATAGGCGGATACGAGGTCCTGGAAGGTGACGGCGCGGTAGCCGGGGTCGTTGACGTCCGGGCTGATGCTGGCCGTCCGGTTGGTGGGGCCCACGGAACCGGCGACGAAGCGTGGCTTGTCCGGGGTCTTTGCGGTCCATGCGTCCGCGGCGTCGCGGGCCACCCGGGCCGAGGCGAAGTTGAGGTCGTACACCGCGGACTCCAGCCCGTAATCGGCCTGGGCGATGGTGGTGGAGCTGAACGTATTGGTCTCCGCAATGTCCGCGCCGGCCTCGAAATAGGCGTCGTGGATTTCACGCAAGACATCGGGACGCGTCAGGGCCAAAAGGTCGTTGTTGCCTTTCAGCGGGGAGGGGTGATCCGCGAACCTTTCGCCCCGGAAATCGGACTCCCCGAGACGGTAGCCCTGGATGAGGCTGCCCATGGCCCCGTCGAGGACGAGGATGCGGTCTTCTGCTGCGGTGGTGATGGACGTGCGCATGTGTTCAAATGCCATGCGCGAAAGGGGAAGGCCCCATTGGGGTTCCTCTGACTCATCTTTCCTCGGCCGGAGCCGGGGTCGGATTTGGCACCCGCCCTCATTTCACGGGTTGCCAAGACATCATCGGGCCGATCCCTCCGTCTTTCGCGATAAGCAAGGCAAAGTTAGCATCTTCGCGTTCCGCTTTGTTCATCTTTGCGGCCCCAAACGTGCCAACATGTCCTATTTCTTCACGTCCGAGTCCGTCAGCGAAGGCCACCCCGACAAGGTGGCCGACCAGATTTCTGATGCCCTGATTGACCACTTCCTCGCGTTTGACCCCCAATCCAAGGTGGCGTGTGAGACGCTGGTGACCACGGGACAGGTCGTGCTCGCCGGTGAGGTCAAGAGCCAGGCCTACCTCGATGTCCAGGAGATCGCCCGGGAGACCATCCGGCGCATCGGTTACACCAAAAGTGAGTACATGTTCGATGCCGCGAGCTGTGGCGTCTTGAGCGCGATCCACGAGCAGAGCCCCGACATCAACCAGGGGGTCGAGCGGGCGGCTCCCGAGGAACAGGGGGCCGGTGACCAGGGGATGATGTTCGGTTACGCCTGCCGGGAGACGGACGACTACATGCCGCTGCCGCTCGATTTGAGCCATCGCCTGCTCAAGGTGCTCGCCGAGTTGCGTCGGGAGGGCGACCAGATGGGCTACCTGCGTCCGGACAGCAAGAGCCAGGTCACGATCGAGTACGCCGATGATCACACGCCCCTTCGGGTGGAGGCCATCGTGGTGTCGACCCAGCACGATGATTTCGACACCGATGAGGCGGCCATGCTCGCCCGAATCAAGAAGGACGTCGCCGAGATTCTCATTCCTCGGGTCCTTACGGATTGCCCGGAGCGCGTGCAGGCCCTGTTCAAGGGCGACCACAAGCTGCACGTCAACCCGACCGGCAAGTTCGTCATCGGTGGCCCGGATGGCGATGCGGGTCTGACTGGCCGCAAGATCATTGTGGACACCTATGGAGGCGCGGCGCCCCACGGTGGCGGTGCATTCTCGGGCAAGGACCCGACGAAGGTGGACCGCTCGGCGGCCTATGCTGCGCGCTATCTGGCGAAGAACATCGTGGCCGCTGGCATGGCCGAACGCTGCACCTTGCAGCTGTCCTATGCCATCGGCGTGGCCAAGCCGCTGTCGATCTATGTCGACACCCACGGCACCGGGGAAGTGGACGAGGCTGGCATTGAACGCGCCGTCGCGCAGGTCATGGACCTGACCCCGCGTGGCATTCGCGAGCATCTGGGCCTGAACAAACCGATCTTCCAGCGCACCGCCGCTTACGGCCACTTCGGTCGCGCGCCCGAGGCCGATGGCGGCTTTAGCTGGGAAAAGGTCGATCTGGTCGAGGCGCTGAAGAAAGCCGTCTGATCACCGACCCTTCGACACAAAAAGGCGGGCCGTCACTTGACGCGCCCGCCTTTTGCACGGCATAGGCGCGGCCATGACCCAAGATGATGCATCGCAAAACAAACACCGCTCGGGCGCGCCGTGGCGCAATTTCTATGGCCGTCTGAAAGGCAAAGGGCTGCGCGACAGCCAGAAAACCTATCTGGACGAGGATTTGGCCGCGCTCAGCCCCGGCGCCGTCGGCTGGGACGAAAACCCCGACCGCACCCCCTTGGACCTGAAGGCGCTGTTCGGCGACAAACCTGTCTGGCTGGAAACCGGCTTTGGCGGCGGCGAGCATATGGTCCATCAGGCCGCGACCTATCCCGAGATCGGCATCATCGGCTGCGAGCCCTATATCAACGGCGTCGCCATGTTGCTGGGTAAAATCCGCGATGCGGGATGCGAGAACGTCGCCGTGCATCCGGGCGACGTACGCGACCTTTTCGACGTGCTGCCGCCGGAAAGCATCGACAAAGCCTTCCTGCTTTATCCTGACCCGTGGCCCAAGAAGCGCCACCACCGCCGCCGTTTCGTGACGCCCGAATATCTGGAACCTTTCCACAAGGTCCTGAAACCCGGCGCCGAATTCCGCGTTGCCACCGACATCCCCGACTATGTCCGCCAAACGCTTGAAGAAGTCCCGCGTGCGGGCTTTGAATGGCTGGGCGAAAGTGCTGCCGATTGGCGCACCCCGTGGAGCGACTGGATCTCGACCCGCTACGAACAGAAAGCGCTGCGCGAAGGCCGAACGCCCCACTATCTGACCTTCCGCCGGATCTGACATCTCGCATTTTCTTGCCGGAAATATCCTGGGGTTCGAAGGCTTCCCGGAAACTGTCCGGGGAACAGTTTCGCCTGAGAACGGGCGGAGCCCCAGGGATATGCCGAGGGGCAAAGCCCCTTTCCACTGGCCTCGCCAAAATGTCTGCGCTATCAGGGCTGCAAGACTAAAGGAGAACGCCCATGTCCGGCCACGGCCCCGCCATCCCCATGACCGCCCGCAAATCCGGCCCGCTGAAAGGCACGGCCAATGTGCCGGGGGATAAGTCAATCAGCCACCGGTCGCTGATCCTGGGCGCAATGGCTGTGGGCGAGACCCACATTACCGGCCTTCTGGAAGGTGAAGACGTGCTGGGCACGGCAGACGCGATGCGGGCCTTCGGTGCGGATGTGGAACGTCTGGGCGATGGCGAATGGCGCGTGAATGGCGTTGGCGTTGGCGGCTTTGCTGAACCCGAGGACGTGATCGACTGCGGCAATGCGGGAACCGGTGTGCGTCTAATCATGGGGGCGATGGCGACCTCTCCGATCACTGCGACCTTCACCGGCGACGCCTCGCTGCGCTCGCGCCCGATGGGCCGCGTGACGGACCCAATCGCGCTCTTTGGTGCGCAAAGCTATGGCCGCGAAGGTGGCCGCATCCCGATGACCATCGTCGGCGCGCGTGAACCCGTTGCGGTGACCTACACCACGCCGATGGCTTCGGCGCAGGTGAAATCGGCTGTGCTGCTGGCTGGCCTGAACGTGCCGGGCAAAACCGTGGTGATCGAAAAAGAAGCCACCCGTGACCATACCGAACGTATGCTGGCTGGCTTTGGCGCCGAAATTACCGTCGAGGAGACCGACGAAGGCCACAAAATCACCCTGACCGGCCAGCCGGAATTGAAACCGCAAACCATCACCGTCCCGCGCGATCCAAGCTCTGCCGCCTTCCCGGTTTGCGCGGCGCTGATCGTGCCAGGGTCCGAGGTGCTGGTGCCGAATATCGGCCTGAACCCAACGCGGGCTGGCCTGTTTTACACCCTGCAAGAAATGGGCGCCAATCTGACATTCGAGAGCAAACGCACCGAAGGTGGCGAACCCGTTGCCGATCTGCGCGCGAAATACTCGCCCAACATGAAGGGCATCGTGGTGCCGCCTGAACGCGCTGCTTCGATGATCGACGAATACCCGATCCTGTCTGTCGTGGCGTCCTTCGCCACCGGCAAGACCGAGATGCCCGGCGTGCACGAGCTGCGCGTGAAGGAAAGCGACCGGATAGACGCCATGGCCAAGGGCCTGCGCGCCGCCGGTGTTACCGTGGACGAAGGCGAAGACTGGTGGAGC
>CALJDH010000206.1 GCA_938023895.1 uncultured Aliiroseovarius sp. | reverse complement strand
CGGCTGTTCGCTTTGTACCGGAGGCTGCGAGCGGGCTGTGCCATCTGCAGCGCCCGAACCGGTCATGCGGTTGATCAGCGAGTTGATGCCAAAGCGGGCTTTTCCCTGCGGCGCGGCAGCGGGCTGTGCGGGCGCGGCCGGTTGGGCCGGTTGACCCGCGCGCGGCTGGTTCTGCACGGCAGCTTGCAAGCGCGCCATCGCCTCGGGCGATGGGGTGCCGGGTGCGGCCGGTTTGGGTGCCACGAACTGAGCCACAGCGGGTTCCTCGACAAAGCGGGGATCCACGGCCTCTTCTTCGCGCGGCTGATAGACCGGCGGTGGCACATCGCCACCAGCGGTTTCAGCTGGGAAGCTATTGTCGAACTCAGGTTCAGTCGGAGCAGCGGCTTCCGCCGGTTGTTCCATATCGCCGAAAAGCGACGGTTCAGCAGGAGCTTCTGCAACTTCTTCTGTCATCGGCGCGGGTGCTTCAGCTTGCACAGGCGCGGCGTCGATCTCGGCTGCGGCAGCAACAGCAGCGGGTGCTTCCGCTTCCATCTTCTGCTCAACCTCGATCGGCGATTGCAGCGGCTGGGCCAGCGTGCGACGCGGCACCGGGATGTCCAGAGGCACTTCCGAGGCGTCGATACCGGTGGCCACAACGGACACGCGCATGCCACCTTCAAGGCTGTCATCCAGCGTCGAGCCAACGATGATATTGGCCTCGGGATCGACTTCCTCGCGGATACGGTTGGCTGCTTCGTCCAGTTCGAACAGGGTCAGATCGTAGCCGCCGGTGATGTTGATCAACACGCCCTTCGCGCCACGCAGACTGATTTCGTCCAAGAGCGGGTTGGCGATGGCCTTTTCGGCTGCCTGAACCGCGCGATCTTCGCCGGTGCTTTCGCCCGTACCCATCATCGCCTTGCCCATCTCGTCCATCACGGCACGAACGTCGGCAAAGTCGAGGTTGATCAGGCCGGGGCGAACCATCAGGTCCGTCACACCCTTAACACCTTGATACAAAACATCATCTGCCATCGAGAACGCCTCGGTAAAGGTCGTCTTCTCGTTGGCCAGACGGAACAGGTTCTGGTTCGGAATGATGATCAGCGTATCAACCATCTTCTGCAGCGCTTCGACACCGTCTTCCGCCTGCTTCATGCGCTTGGCGCCTTCGAACTGGAAGGGTTTGGTGACAACACCCACGGTCAGCACGCCCAACTCGCGGGCGGCCTGTGCGATGATCGGAGCTGCACCTGTACCGGTGCCGCCGCCCATACCGGCGGTGATGAAGCACATATGTGCGCCCGCCAGATGGTCTACGATCTGTTCAATGCTTTCTTCCGCCGCTGCAGCACCAACCGTGGCACGGGCACCTGCGCCCAGACCCTCGGTCACTTTCACACCCATCTGGATGCGGTCCGCTGCGCGCGAGTGCTGAAGCGCCTGCGCGTCGGTATTTGCTACGACAAATTCTACGCCCTCGAGTTCCTTCTCGATCATGTTGTTGACGGCGTTGCCTCCAGCACCGCCTACGCCAAACACTGTGATACGAGGTTTCAACTCTTCCTGACCGGGCATGGTAAGGTTCAAAGTCATGATTTTTCCGCCTGTATAGGTCTGTGCCGCTTCGATGTGCCCCGAAGGCGGCTGATATGTTGTTATCCCGACTGAATCGCCGGTGACTGCCTCTTTTTTTCCATATTACCTCAAAACTGCAGGGTTCGTCACGCCCTAAAGGCGCGATTCACCGCAAAATATTGAGGAAATATGAAGGTTTTAAGCAGGATTTCGCCGAAGACACAGCATGTTGCGGTGCAGCGTCTTGTTTACCAATTGTCCTTGAACCACTTGAACGCCCGGCGGAAACTGCGCGCCGGATAGGTCTCGGCGGGCATTTCGAAATCCCACCATTCGTCCTGTGGATGGGCCGCAAACAGGCACAACCCCACGGCCGAGGCAAAGCCCGGTCCGGTCGCCGCTTGCGGCAGGCCCTGCACCCGAAGCGGGCGTCCAAGGCGCACATTCTGGCCGAGAATTTTCGGGGCGAGTCCGTCCAACCCCGGGATCTGGCTTCCGCCCCCGGTCAACACGATGGATTGACTGGGCAGATGGTCAAACCCGGCCGCATCAAGACGCATCCGCACCTCTTCCAGAATTTCTTCGACGCGCGGTCGCATGATGCCGATCAGTTCGGCCCGGCTGACGGTGCGGCGGTCGTGTTCCCAGTCGCCCGTGTCGCCGCCAATCTCGATCATCTCGCGATCATCCATGCCGGTGGCGACAACGCCACCATAGAAGGACTTGATCCGCTCGGCGGTCGATAGGGGCACATGAAGCCCTTTCGAGATGTCCGAGGTCACATGATCCCCACCCAGACGCACGCTGTCGGCATAAATCATGTGCTTTTTCATGAAGATAGAGATGCCAGTTGAACCTCCACCTAAATCGATACAGGCGGCGCCCAGCTCTTGTTCATCCTCGACCAGCGCGGAAATCCCCGACACATAGGCCGAGCTTGCCAGCCCTGCGACTTCAAGGTCGCAGCGCTTGATACAATAGAGCAGGTTCTGAATGACCGCTGAATCGACGGTCAACACATGCAAGTCCACCGCCAGACGGTTGCCGATCTGCCCACGCGGATCCGCAAGGCCCGAGCGGTGATCCAGCGCAAAGTTCACCGGCTGGGCATGCAGCACCTCGCGCCCGTCGCCAATATCGGGCATGTCACAAGCTGCCAGCACGCGCGCCACGTCGTCTTCGGTGACCGCACGACCGTCGATATCCACAGCCCCATCCAGCCCATAGCTGCGCGGGTTTGCACCCGAGAAACAGGCAATCACATGATCCACCCGCAGGTTCGCCATCTTCTGCGCGGCCTGCACGGCGGTGCGAATGGCGCGCTCGGTCTCGGCCATGGCGTCAATCTCGCCAAAGCGCACCCCGCGCGAGCGGGTGGTTGCGGCGCCGATCACACGAAAGGCGCTCTGCCCTGCCAAGGACCCTACGCCGTCGCTGTCGCGGAACTGCTCGGGCCCGTCAAAGCGCAGGACCAGACAGCCCACTTTGGCGCTGCCGATATCCAGAATGGCAATCACGCCGCGTTGCATGGCGGCTTCGCGCATGGCCCGCATGGCGCGTTGCTGGCTGTAAATATCGGTCATTGGGAAACCTCTTCAATCTGAACCCCTTTAAGGCGGCGCAGCTCGTGCATGGCGGTAACGCCAAGACGCAGCGTGGGGCGCTGGGGATTTCTCATATCAATCACGCTCAGGTCGCGGCCAAACAGGTCTTGCGCCTGGTGCAGGGCAATCACTTGCTCCAATGCGGCCACGGGGTTGTCAGAAGGCAGCTGAATGCGCTGGTCGCTTTTCAGGACGACGTCCCAGCGGCGTTCGCCCACGCGGATCAGCCCGCGCAACTCGCCGCGCAAGGGGGCTGCTGTATCCAGAATGGCACGCGCTTCGGGCACGGCGTCTGCGGCGCCCTTCCCGGTGATCAGCGGCAGATCAGACCGCGCCGCACGATCCAGCAGGCTGGCGACGCGATGGCCGCCCGCGTCCAGCATGTCGATTACACCGCTATGACGCCACAGGATCACCGGCTGACGTTCGGTCAGAGCGATCTCCAACACACCACCTGGACGGATGCGCAGGTCTGCATTCTCGATCACGTCCAGCTTCATGATCTCGGCCCGCATGCGATCCAGATCCAGATCGAAGCTTGAGATCGGGAAGTCGATGGGCAAGATCTGACGCACGGCACTGTCGACAACCGGCGTCGCTCCTTCGACAGCCATCAGCTTGACCATGAATTCAGGCCTTTCCTGTACCGAACGCTTCACGTTGGTCAGTTTCTCGCCGATCGCATAGCGGTTGGTTGGGTTGGACAGGTACCAGCCGGTTGCCATCAGGATGGCAAAGACCGGCAGACCCACGCGCAGGAAGGCGCGGAATACCGGGGTCAGCCACAGGCGATGGGCCTTGTAAGCAAGGCGTGAGGGCGCCGGGTCGCGGCGCTCTGCATCCGTCTTGTCACGCGAAGGCGAGGTCATCGGTCGCACGATGCGTCCTCCACCATCCATTTACAGAACGCACCAAAGCTCATCCCCTGATGCGCACCCTGTTCGGGCGCCAAAGAGGTCGGCGTCATGCCCGGCTGCGTGTTGGTTTCCAGAATGATCAGACCGTCCAGCCCGCGAGCTTCGTCCCAGCGGAAATCGGTGCGGCTAACACCGCGACAGCCCAAAGCTTCGTGCGCGCGCAGGGCATAATCCAAGCACGCGGCTTCAATGTCTGCCGGGATGCTGGCTGGGATTTCGTGGCGCGATCCGCCCTCGGCGTATTTCGCGTCATAGTCATACCAGCCGTCGGTGATGATATCCGTCACGCCAAGTGCACGGTCGCCCATCACAGTGGTCGTCAGCTCGCGCCCCGGAGCATAGGTTTCCACCATCACGGTGTCTGGCATGCTCTCAGCCAGTTTCGGCGGCGTATTCGCACCCTCTTGCACGATGTAGATCCCGACCGAGCTGCCCTCGTTATAGGGCTTCACCACGTAAGGCGGCTCTATCACGTGACGGGCCTGAACCTCACCCTTGTCGGCCAAAACACTGGCGACCACGGGAAGACCCGCGGCGCGGAACGTGTCCTTGGCGCGCTCTTTGTCCATCGCAAGCGAGGACGCCAGCACGCCCGAATGAGTGTAAGGAATTTGCAGCCATTCCAGCAGGCCCTGTACGCAGCCATCTTCGCCCCAACGGCCATGCAGCGCGTTGAAAACAACATCAGGAGCTTCGGCTTTCAGGCGCTCGGCCAGATCGGGGCCCGCGTCGATCTTCACGACGTCATAGCCCTCGCCAGCCAAGGCCTTGGCGCATTCCTCGCCCGAGCTGAGCGACACGTCGCGCTCGGCCGATGGACCGCCCATCAAAACGACTACTTTGCTGACGGAAGACCCCGACATGCCTGTAATGCCTCGTTACCCGGCCGCAGTGCGACCAAAATGCCCTGCCGTTTCCGGCGCCAATCCCGTGTAACCACGGTATCTGTCATGAGGCGTACCGCCCCGAACCGAGATATCGCGCAGTTTTCTGCGTCTGTTTTTCGGTTTTCAGGGCCTGCCCGACCCCTCAATCTCCGGCCTTTTTGGCCGTCATTTCCGCGTGTTGCGCCCGGTTTATTCTGCCGCCGGTTCGCCTACGCGCTTGATTTCCCATTGTAGCTCTATGCCACTGTGTTCGTAAACCTTTTTTCTGACCTCTTCACCCAGTCCTTCAAGGTCGGCGGCGGTGGCGTCGCCCGTGTTGGTCAGGAAGTTCGAGTGCATCTGGTTCATCTGCGCCCCGCCCCGGGTCGCGCCGCGCATTCCAGCCTCGTCGATCACCTTCCAAGCTTTCAAGTCGTGGCTGTCATCGGCTTGCCCAGTCGAGCTGAAACCTGCCGGATTACGGAATGTCGAGCCTGCCGTGCGATCTTTGGTCGGTTGGGTTTCGTCGCGCTTGGCCAATTGCGCGTCCATCCGTACGGCCAGTTCTTCGGGATTGCCCGAGGGGCCTTTCAGGACGGCCTTGGTCACAACCCACCCGTCCGGCAGTTCGCTTTGGCGGTATTGGAACTGCAGATCATCGGCAGTCAGCGTCACGCGCTCGCCGCGCCGCGTGACGGCCGTGGCAGATTGAAAAACATCAGCAATATAAGAGCCGTAGCAGCCAGCATTCATGCGAACCGCGCCACCAATTGCCCCCGGAATTGTGCGCAAGAAGGTCAGGTCCACGCCCTCGGCAGCCGCTTTCTTGGCGACTTGCGCGTCCAGCGCGGCCACACCCGCCGTCACCGTCTGACCGTCAATTTCGACCCCGTTGAAGCCGCGCCCCATGCGGATCACGACGCCCCGGATGCCTCCGTCCCGCACGATCAGGTTCGAGCCAACGCCCATCGGAAAGACCGGCACATCCGCGTCCAGTTCGGACAGGAAATGCGCCAGATCATCCTCGTCTGCGGGCATGAACAGCCAGTCTGCCGGACCACCGACACGCAGCCACGTCAGCCCAGCGAGTTCCCTGTCGGCCATCAGGCTTCCGCGAATGGTGATCTGATTGGGTCGGGCCATGTTCTACCTCTTCTTCAGCCAGCGGGTCAGGTAGATTACCGGCCAGCGCAGGATAGACATCGCGCCTAGCAAGACCAGAAGCCCTACCCATGGGCCGTTCTCATAAATCACGTATCCCAATAGCGGAATGCCCACGGCAATCAAGACGTAAGCCACCCGCCAGTGATGATCACGCGAGGGCGTCAGAGCAATGACCTGCGCTGTGAGCGCCCAGAGGCAAGCAAGGATCAGCGACAACGTCATGCGCGGCCCACCGCTTTGCGGACCAAATACCATAGCGGACGGCGGAACATGGACAGGAAAGCGGCAAGCCCGAGGGCGGCCCAGATCCAGCCATGGGTGGCCCCAATCCAGAGGATCAACACGGGGGCTGAGATCAGCAAAATGATCCCCGGCGGGAACTGCATCCGCATCGGCAACAGCGCGACAATTGTCGCGGCAATGGCCCAGAGAGCACCTGCGATCAAAGACGGGCTCAATGTGTGGCGCCTGTCAGAAAGGATGCGGCCAGCGCTGCCAAGGCACCGATCAACCCCAGCCACGGCACCCAGACAGCGGTTTGGAACGGAGCCTTGGGCGCTTTCCGTTTCAACGCGATCAGCGCGATGTTCACCACCGCGAACACGATCAGCAACACGGTCGAGGTTACATTCGCCAGTTCAGACACAGGTAAGGCCAAGGCGGCCCCAATCACCCCTGCCCCCAGCAGCACCGTCGCCAAAGCGGGCGTGCCGAAACGGGGATGGGCGCGATGGAAGAACGACAGAAGCTTCTCGCGTCGACCAAGGCCGAACAGCACGCGGGCGGCCATGACGATCTGTGCCAACACTCCGTTCAACGCTGCGATCACGGCGATGCCTCCAAGCAGGGCAGGCGAGGCTGTGAAGCTGCTTTCCCATACCAACACCAAGGGTCGACCCGAACTTGCCAGAGCGTCTACCGGTACGGCGCGCACGGCGGCATAGGAGACCAGCGCGTATAGCAAGGTCGTGATGACCAAGGCGATCAGAATGGCGCGGGGGACGGTGCGCGTGGGGTCTTTCGCCTCTTCCGCCATATTCACCATGTCCTCGAACCCGATGAAGGCGAAGAACGCCAAGGCAGCGGCACCTGCGACACCGGGCCAATAGATTTCGGGAAGATCGGCCAGCACGGCAACGGGCGGCGCCGTGAACCCCGCATAGACCACCGCGATCAGGCCCAGCACCTCGACCACCGTGAAGATGGCGGCCAGTGACAGGCTTTCCAACACGCCCACAAGCGCCACAAGGGTTAGGGCGATTCCGATGCCGATGATGGCCCATGCACTTGGGATATCGACCAAGGCCGTTAAATAGCCAACGCCGCCGCGCAACACTGCCGCGGCGGATACGGTACCCGCCAGCACGATGGCCAAGCCGATCAACACCGCCAGAAAGTGGCTGTTCAGGCCTTTCTCGACATAGGCCGCTTCGCCCGAGGCTTCAGGAATGCGCGAGCTGAGTTCGGCGTAGCTAAGCGCCGAGGGGGCCGCGATCAGCCCGGCCAGCAAAAAGGCCAAGGGTGCCCAGACCCCAGCCTCGGCCGCCACAGCGCCGACCAGCACATAGATCCCGGCCCCGACCATGACGCCGACGCCGTACATGGTCAGAAGTCCTAGGCCGAGGTTTCGTTTCAGTGGGGCGGGCTTCATAAAGTCACCTGTTGGGGAATAGCAATATCTCGAGGTGTCGCGCGGCTTTCAAACCAACACGAAACGATGCCCCATTCAAGAGAACCCTTGCGTAAAGAGCGTCTTACCCCAGTCTTGCCGGCAAGTTGTTCGCCCATGCGCTGATCGTACCAGCGCCCAGACAAACCACCATGTCTCCCGGTCCGGCGTGTTCTTTCACCAGTGCCGTCAGCGCGTCTTCGCTTTCGACCGCCATCGCGTGGCGATGGCCGTGGCGGACCAGTCCGGCGACCAGATCATCGCGCGAGGCGCCCTCGATCGGGTCTTCCCCGGCGGCGAAAACCTCGGCGATGCCGACGACGTCTGCCTCGTTGAAACAGGCGCAGAACTCTTCAAACAGGCTATGCAGGCGGGAATAACGGTGGGGTTGGTGGACCGCAATCACACGGCCCTCGCACGCCTGACGGGCGGCTTTCAGGACCGCGGCAATCTCAACCGGGTGGTGGCCGTAATCGTCAATGATGGTGACGCCGTTTACCTCGCCCACTTTGGTGAAGCGGCGGTTCACGCCGCCAAAGCTGGCAAGGGCTTCGCGGATCTCGTCGCGCTTCATGCCCAGATGGCGCGAGACCGCCACAGCCGACAGCGCGTTCGAGACGTTGTGATCCCCCGGCATTGGAAGCGTGCAGCCCTCGATCTTGGTACCTTCCTGATGAAGCTCGATGTCGAAATGCGCAACGCCTGCCTTGTAGGTCAGGTTCACGGCGCGCACATCGGCCTGCGCATTGAAGCCATAGGTCACGACGCGGCGGTCGGTGACTTTTCCCACCAAGGCCTGCACCTCGGGGTGATCCGTGCAGCAGACAGCCAGCCCGTAGAACGGGATGTTCGAGACGAAATCAAGGAAGCCTTGGCGCAGCGTGTCAAAGTCGCCCCAATGCTCCATATGCTCGGGATCGATATTGGTCACGATGGCGATGGTGGCGGGCAGACGGTTGAAGGTGCCGTCGCTTTCATCAGCCTCGACAACCATCCATTCGCCCTGCCCCATCCGCGCGTTGGACCCATAGGCGTGGATGATACCGCCATTGATCACGGTCGGGTCGATATGCCCATGCACCAGCAGCTCGGCCACCATTGTCGTGGTGGTGGTTTTGCCATGCGTGCCCGCAACGGCGATGTTCGATTTCAGGCGCATCAGCTCGGCCAGCATCTCGGCCCGGCGCACAACGGGAAGACCCCGGGCGCGGGCGGTATCGAGTTCCGGGTTGCCCGGTTTGATGGCCGAGGAGATCACGACAACCTCGGCGTTCTCAAGGTTCTCAGCGCGCTGACCGATGAAAATCTCGGCCCCCAGCCCCTTGAGGCGATCGGTGATTTTCGAGGCCTTAAGATCTGACCCCTGCACTTGATAACCGTGGTTCAGCAGCACCTCGGCGATGCCGGACATGCCGATCCCGCCAATGCCCACAAAGTGGATCTTGCCCATTTCGGTGGGAAGCTTGGTGGCTGCTGCGTTCATCGGTGTATCCTTCAGGTGTAGTTCTCAGGCCTGCGCGGCCAATTCTTCGACCAGCGCGACCAACGCGTCGGTTGCATCCGGGCGGCCATGGGCCAGCGCGGCACGGGCCATCTGT
>CALJDH010000205.1 GCA_938023895.1 uncultured Aliiroseovarius sp. | reverse complement strand
TTTTGCGAGCTGACGGCGCTGTATTGGGCGTGGAAAAACGATCGTGACAGCGACTTCATCGGGTTGATGCATTATCGCCGACTGCTGGATGTGGTGGGCGAGATTGATGGCGGCCGGGCCGAGGCCTATGTCGGTGCTGTCGATGTCGAAGACTGGATCGAACGCACCGAAGCGTGGATGGAAGCCGAGCTGGACAACTGGGATATCATCCTGCCGCGCGTGCACCAAATGGCTGTCAGCGTCGAAGACAACTATCTAGCGAGCCACCACAAGGAAGACTTTGACAAGATGCGCGAGGTCATCGCGGCCGATTATCCTGCGTATCTGGACGCGTTCGACACCTCGGCCAAGTCAAACGATATGCGCCTTGGGAACATCGCCTTAATGCGACGCGAGGTCTTCGACCGCTATTGCTCTTGGTTGTTCGACATCCTTCTGAAGGTGGACGCCTCGGACATCGATCGCAGCAACTACAGCCCCTATCAATCCCGTTATATCGGCTTTCTGGCAGAACGCCTGCTGACCGTGTTCATTCTTCAGGAACAAAGAACCAATCCATCCACTCGGATCCGCGAGACACACATTCTGAATCTGTCGCGCGCGGCTGTGTCTCCCTATCTGACGCGGCAGGACAAGCCTGCGGACAACGTGGTGAACATCGCCATTGCGACGGATCGGAACTATTTGCCACACGCTGCGGCCATGCTCAGTTCACTTCTGACACATGCGGATCCCGAACGCCCAATCGCGCTGTACATGCTGTATTCAGGCATCGACGCCATCGATATCGAGATTCTTGAAGGCTGGCTGCGATCCCAGCGTGACAATGTCGAATTGCACGCCATCAACGCCGGCAACTACTTTGACAACATTAATCGCGCATCCGAGCGCGTGCCATCAAACGCAACCTACTATCGGTTCCTGCTCTTCCTTTTGCTGCCGGGGCTGGATCGGATGCTGTATTTGGATGTCGACATCATTTTCAACGCGGATGTGTGCAAACTTTATGATGCCGACATAGGAAAGGCCAAGATCGGCGCTGTCCCTGACTGGATCATGACACGCACCCTAACGGGCCCGATTTCGACCTCTGATCCGAATGTGCCCAATCTCTCCACCTATCTTCGCGAGCGGCTGGAACTCTCGGATGACCAGATCGGGCGGTATTTCAACGCGGGTGTTATGTTGCTGAACTTCAAAGCCATGGGCGATCTGAAAACACTGGGCGAGCACCTGATTCATAAGGCTCGAACCGAGCATTACCTGTTTCAGGACCAAGACATTCTGAACAAAGAGTTCAAGGATGATCTGCACCTTCTGGACGCGCGCTGGAACGTCTTCAACTCGGTCGATGCGAGCTTTTCGAAGGTGCCGAAATCGAACCACGCAAAGGCAATGAAGGCGCGCCGCGATCCGTGGCTCATCCACTATGCTGACGGTGGCTTCAAACCGTGGCGCACCCGGATCGTGCCGCATTCGAACCTCTACTGGAAGGCGCTGATCAATACCCCCTACTACGGCGAGGTGATCACGTCCTTGCAGGCCGCCAGCCGGCGCAAGCTGTTCGACAAGGCCCGCATCATCGAGACCGGAAAAGCCTTGGGGCAGAAGTACCCTGTACTGAACCGCCCCCTTCTGATCACCTATAAATTCCTTCGGAAGCTACGGTAATCGCATGAAGTTACTTCTGAAATCGCTTCGTGACCACCTGAAGTACCGGATCAAACCGGGCCCGATTCAGGGACCGGTTCACATAATCGCGTCGCCATTCAAGACCGGGACCACCTCGGTTGGGAAGTCGTTGATTGCCCTTGGGGTCGGACAGCGCGACATGCAGCACAACCACGCACTATTAAGGACCACCCTGCCGGCGGCGCGTTATTACAGAAAAAAGCTGCGCGGCGTTTCAGATTTTCGGGCGTTCGAGGCTGCGGAAAAAGACAAGGTGCTAAAACGCTTCGCACCCTTGGTGGTTGCGGCAAGGCAGTTCGATGTTTTCCACGATGCCCCGATGGGGCACACGCATCTGCATCCCTTTGTTCGCAAAATCATCGCACCCGAGGCCCGGTTCATCTGGGTCAATCGTGACTCCGAGGAATGGCTTGAAAGCGTGCGTAATTGGGAGATCTCGCACCCAGAGGTCTATCCGCTGCACGGTCGGTGGGAAACAAATCCAGAAGCGTGCAGAGCCAATCGGATGAAGCTTTGGAACAGAAGCTACCGCGCGTTCAACGCCTTGGCCGACACCTTCCCCGAACATTGCCTAGAGCTTCAGTGGAGCGATCTTTCAAGCTATTCGGCTCTGGCCGAGTTCTACGGCGTACCAGAGCCGAAAGATGCTTTCCCGCACGCAAACGCCTCGAAGTCTGCGCCTCAGTCCCCCGACTCTGGCTTGCCCTCAGAAGATTGACGCCTCTTTCAGCTTTTTCGCTGGCGGTCCAAGGACGGCTTAGCGCCAGTACGAAACACAGGGGATCTTGGTCGCGTCGCAGCGATCGGCGTATTTCTCGGCAATCTCTTTTATCTCGTCCATCAAGCCACCTTCCAGCTTGATCGGTTCGAGCCCCAGTCCCAGGAAACGATCATTGACCACGGCCAGATCGTTCTCGGCGGCTTCATTGCGCGGGTTGTCCAGATAAGCGATCTCGGCACCCATCATATTGTGGATCATCTTGGCCAGATCACGCACCCGGTGCGTTTCGGTCATTTGGTTCAGGATGTTCACGCGCTCGCCCGATTGCGGCGGGTTTTCCAGTGCCAACTCGATGCAGCGGCACGTGTCCTGAATGTGGATAAAGGCGCGGGTTTGACCACCGGTGCCATGCACGGTCATCGGATAGTTCACGGCAGCTTGCATGATGAAACGGTTCAGAACTGTGCCATAGTCGCCGTCATAGTCAAAACGGTTGATCAGTCGTTCATCCATCTTGGTTTCTGCCGTCTGCGTTCCCCAGACGATGCCTTGGTGCAGGTCGGTGACCTTCACGCCATCATTTTTGTTGTAGAACGCAAACAGCAGCTGATCCTGACTTTTCGTCACGTGATAGATTGACCCCGGGTTGGTCGGGTACAGGATCTCGGTCTCGGTCTCTCCTTCAGGGGTGTCGACCTTCACCTTCAGATAGCCTTCGGGGATCTTCATGCCAGCAGTGCCGTAGCCGTAAACACCCATAGTGCCCAGATGGACCAGATGGATGTCCAGACCGCTTTCGACAATTGCCGCCAAAACGTCGTTGGTGGCATTTAGGTTGTTCGACACCGTATAGCGCTTGTGCGCGGCGGATTTCATCGAGTACGGGGCAGCGCGCTGTTCGGCGAAGTGGATGACTGCATCCGGCTTTTCATCTTTGAGCAGCGTCAGCAGGCGGTGGTAATGCTCGCCCACGGTGAAGTTGTGGAACTGGATATCGTTGCCGGTCAGCTCTTTCCAGGCGCGGATGCGTTCGCCGATCGGATGGATCGGTGTCAGGCTCTCGACTTCAAGCTCAAGGTCGATTTCGCGACGCGACAGATTGTCGACGATAATGACGTCGTGGCCGCGGCTGGACAGGTGCAGGGCATTTGGCCACCCGCAAAATCCGTCTCCACCCAGAATAACTACTTTCATATTTCACTACCCGCTAAAGTAAGGTCGATCGAGCTATAGACCCGTTCCCATCAAAAGAAACCTCTATCCACAAAACTGCATCAGCTTAACGTAAGTAATAGGCGTAGGTCAGCCGAATGCCGTCGGCGAGATCGGTAATCTGGTCCCCCAAAAGAATCTTCACATCTTCAGCCGACGCAATCACGTCGCGCGGCTCGGTTTTTAGAAGTTCCTCGGCCGGAACCTTGGTGTAGTTCAGCATCTCTCCGCTTGCCGCCTCGATCGCGCCGACAACGTCCATCAGCGTGGTCGAGACCCCAGCCCCCAGTATGTTCACCCGGTCATATGCCTCGCCGTCGCGAATGCGCTTGGCTTGGGTAGCAATTCCGCGCCCCACATCACCCGCATAGACGAAGTCGCGCGACTGCTTGCCATCGCCATTAATGAACACCTCACCCCCGTCAACAATGGCGCGGGTGAAGGCGTGAATGGCGCTTTTCTTCCGATCCGAGAAGCGACCATAGACGTTGGTCATCCGGATGACCGAGAACGTGCCGCCGCGCAGGTCGACGAGCTTCTCCAGGATCATCTCTTCTGCCGCTTTCGTCGCACCATAGAAGTTCTTGGGGCAATAGGCCGAATTGGTGCGGACTTCGAACGTGCCGTCAAACAGCGCGCCGGCGGTCGAAATCAGGATGAAGTGATCGCCGGGTTGGACGGCTTCCATCACGAACTTCGAGGGGGTGGAAATGTTGGCGTCGATAAAGTCAAGCGGGCGGTCCTTCGATTCCGCCACGCGGGTTTCGCCGGCAAGGAAGACGAAAATCCGGCTGCAATCTTCGGTTCTTTGAGCTTCAAGGAATGCAAGGGCGTCGGCCTCTTCGTAGCCGCCGACAAAGCTGGGCAGGTCCAAGGTTTCGTGCCCCGGAACGGCGTTGGTCAGGTTGTCGATCACCATAGGATCCAGACCGTCGAACTGATCATCCTGCGCAATCACGTCCAGAATGTTGCGCCCCACAAAACCAAAGCCACCGATCAGAACCAGCGAAACTGAATTTTTCATATCGACTTGCCCGCGAAAATTTCTTTAGCCACTCCCCGCTCACCTAAAGCGCCTTGCTTCGAAGATCAAACCTTAGGGCGAACTGGTGCCCTATTCGCATTTGGCACGTTGCACCGCGCGGGCAGAGGGTAAGAGCATTGACAAACCCAACAAATAAAGGGGAAAACCCAGTCGACCGCACCATTGCCGGCCCAAGATCAAGGTTCTGAAAATGCACGACAATACCGGCCCAAATGGACGCTTGGTCGCCATTGTCGTGACGTTTAATCGGCTGGACAAGCTGAAGCTGACGCTGTCGAACCTTCTTAAGAACTCGCCTAACGGCCTGACATCGATCGTGGTTGTGAACAATGCCAGCACCGACGGGACGACAGATTGGCTGGCCACGCTGGACGATCCGCGCCTTGATGTTCTGAACAGCGCCAGAAATCGCGGCGGAGCCGGAGGGTTCGAGCAAGGGTTGCGTCATGCCCTGACCCAGCATCAGGCCGATTGGTACGTGGTCATGGATGACGACGCCTGGCCCGAACCGGGCATGTTGGATGGTTTCATGGCGGGCGCGCGGCCCGACGATACCGCAGTCGCAGCGGCGGTTTACTATCCCGATGGCCGTATCTGCGAGATGAACCGGCCATCGGTGAACCCCTTCTGGTCGCTGGGCACCTTCCTGCGCACATTGGTCAAACGGCGTGACGGCTATCATATCCCACCCAGCGCCTACACCGCTGATGCGCCGACCCCCATTGACCTGACCTCATTCGTCGGGCTGTTCATCTCGAAAAAGATGTTGGATACGGTGGGACTGCCCGATCCGGGGCTGTTCATCTATGGCGATGACGTGATCTATACGCTGGAGCTGCGCAACCGTGGTTTCAAGATCAACTTCGATCCGTCGGTCCGTTTTATCCATGATTGCTCGACCTTCCAGAAGGGCGGAAAGAAGACCTACAGGCCTCTTTGGAAGGTCTACTATGTCTACCGCAATGGTCTGATCATGTATCGCAAGGCCGCAGGCATTCTGTTCTGGGCGCTACTGCCACTACTTCTGTTGACGTGGAAACGGGCCGCAAAACGCTACGGCGACAATCAAGATGCCTATGAGGCCCTGCGACGTGCGGCGGTATCAGATGGGTTGAAACGCGCGACCTCGCGTCCTCATGCTGAGGTCTTGAAGCTGGCCAAGCGCTAGCTGCACCGCTTAGGGGTCGACCGCGAAGGTCGGCATTTGGGTTCCTTCGACGGCAGAGGTGCGGAACAGGTCAGCAATGTCCAGCGCCTCGCGGATTGTGACGTCCATATCCAGGTAACGATAGGTGCCCAGGCGGCCCACGAAGGTGATGCCCTTGGCCGTCTTGGCCAATGCGACATAGTCAGCCAACAGCGCTTTTTCATCAACCTGACGGATCGGATAATACGGGATGTCATCCGGCCCGCACGCGCGCGAGAACTCGCGATAGCAGACGGATCCTTCGTGCTCTTCCCATGGGCTGAAATGCTTGTGTTCGGTGATGCGGGTGTAAGGCACGTCCTCTTCCCCGTAGTTCATCACTGCACAGCCCTGATAGTCGCCGTCATAGGTGAAGCGTTCGAAATCG
>CALJDH010000204.1 GCA_938023895.1 uncultured Aliiroseovarius sp. | reverse complement strand
GCTCGACGTGATGACGCCTGACGGACCGCGCGCGGCGACGGTCTATGACACTTTCTGGATTTGAGGAGACGACAATGTTCAAAGCATTGATGATGGAGCAAAACGACGAAGGCCTCGCCGCCGCGTCGATCAAGGAAATCGGTGAAGACGCGCTGCCCGAGGGCAATGTGACTGTCGCCGTGGAATACTCCACCGTGAACTACAAGGACGGGCTGTGCCTGTCGGCCAAGGGCGGCGGTCTGGTGCGCAACTATCCCCACGTGCCGGGGATCGATTATGCGGGCACCGTGGAAGCGTCGGATGACGTCCGCTACAAGCCTGGCGACAAGGTTGTGCTGACCGGTTGGCGTGTGGGCGAGGTGTCGTGGGGCGGGTACTCTCAGAAGGCACGCATTTCAGCCGACAAGCTGGTGCCGCTGCCCGAAGGTCTGACCACCCGTCAGGCGATGGCAGTGGGGACGGCGGGCTTCACCTCGATGCTCGCTGTGATGGCGCTGGAAGATCACGGGCTGAAACCGGGGCAGGGACCGGTGCTGGTCACGGGTGCCGCAGGCGGCGTGGGCTCGGTTGCCACCGCCATTCTGGCCAATCTGGGCTACGAAGTTGCTGCCGTGACCGGACGCGCCGATCAGGCGGACTATCTGAAGTCGTTGGGCGCCACCACCATCGTCGCGCGGGAAGAACTGAACGAAACCACCAAACGCCCGCTGGAAGCCGAAACGTGGGCGGGCTGTGTGGACGCCGTGGGCGGCGACATGCTGGCGCGCGTGCTGGGGCAGATGAAATACGGCGCATCCGTTTCGGCCGTCGGTCTGGCGGGGGGCGCACATCTGCCCGCGACCGTCATTCCGTTCCTGCTGCGGGGTGTGAACCTGTTGGGCATCGACTCGGTCATGCAGCCCTATGACAACCGCGTGCGCGCATGGCAGCGCATTGCGACCGACCTACCGATGGACAAGCTTGAAGCGATGATCACCCCTGCGACACTGGAAGACCTTCCCGGACTGGGGGCTGATATCCTAAAAGGGGGTGTCAAAGGTCGTGTCGTGGTGGATTTGAATGCCTGAACAAGATGAGGGGCGCGAGATCGCGTCCCTCGCCAACAAAACGCTGGAAGAGATTGACGGGCAGCGCTGGCCCACGCCGTGCTGCGCGTCGTATCTCGAGGCGACGACCACGTCGCTGCGCAAGAAACCTCTTGGACAATTTACCACCGAAGATCTGCGCATCATGATCGCGCAGGATATTGGTGCGGATGTGCTGAAGCCCTTTGCGCTTGCGGTACTGCGAGAAGACCCGATGGCCCAGGGCGATTATTATCCCGGTGATCTGCTAGAAGCCGCGCGCAAGAGATGGCCGGAGGATGCCGAGCTTCAAGCCCTGACATAGAAACGGCGCCGGAATTTCCGGCGCCGCTTTTGTTTTCAGATGTTGAGCTATCCGTTACTCAGCCGGCTCTGCCTGCGTGCTTGCGTGTTTGTCACGCAGACCGTCGCGGTACAGCGCTTTGGTCAGCGACACCATCATCAGCCCCATGACCGCCGTAAAGGGAAGCGCGCCGATGATCATCGCGTTTTTCAGCGCGTCCATCGGGTTGTTTTCCCCCGCAGCCAGAAGCAGCGTGCCGATCACAGCGGTCAGAACCACACCCCAGACGATGCGGTGCTTGATGCCGGTTTCCTGCTCGCCACCCGACATGATGGTGTTCATCACAAGGATGCCACTGTCAGCCGAGGTCACAAGGAAGGTCAGGATCAGCACAACGCACATGACGGTAATGATCTGCAGGAACGGACCCGAAATCATCTCGCCCAGAGTGACGAAAAGCTTCGAGGTGTTCGAGGCACCGATGATGGCACCTTCTGCCGCGCCGCTCAGCTCCAGATCAATGGCGGTGCCGCCAAGGATGGTCATCCAGGCAAAGCAGACCAAGGCCGGGGCGAACACGCAGCCCACGATGAACTCGCGAACCGAACGTCCCTTCGAGATACGTGCCAGGAACAGGCCTACGAAGGGCGAGAACGCAATCCACCATGCCCAGTAGAAGGTGGTCCAGCCAGCTTGCCAGCCGAACTGACGGGCAGGTTCACCAGCGGCGTAGACCTCGCGCAGGACGTCTGCGGGCAGGGCGGCTGCGTCGCCTTCCAGACCCGACACGAAGCCGCCATAGCTGCCCCATGCGTTGGTTGCACCACCTTTCAGGGTGTCTGCCAGCGGGGCTGCCGCTTCAGGCAGGTTCGCGGCAAAGTCACCAGCAGGCTGCGGGCCGTATGCGCCGAAGGACAACTGCACGATGTGCAGGATATAGTCGATCAGGGCCGCGCCATAGGTGGACATCGCGAAGAAGAACGAGCCGAAGACGACGAAGGTCAGAAGCAGGATCAGCGACAGAACCAGATTCAGGTTCGACAGGTATTTCACCCCACGTCCAACACCCGAAACCGCCGAGATGATCGACAGACCCATGATGCAGACCAGACCGGTGACCAGACCAACCTTGGCCGGTGCAGGCGCGTCGCCCGACATATCCATCATCCACTCCATGCCGGTGATGGCATACAGGCCGTCAATGAACTGGCTGACACCGAAGCCGATGGTGACCGACACACCCAGAATGGTGGCGACAACGCCCAGAACGTCGACGATATGGCCAAAGAAGCCGTTCACGTATTTACCGAACAGCGGGGTCAGCGCCGAGCGGATGGTCAGTGGCATGTCACGCGTATAGGCGTAGTAGGCCAGCGACAGGCCGGTCATCACATAGATGGCCCACGCGTGGAATCCGTAGTGCAGGAAAGTATAGCGATATCCCGACTGCAGGCTTTCCGCTGTGTTGGGCGCGACATCTCCGGTCAGGATGACCGGGTTCGACCCCCACAGGCCCAGCGGCTCAGCGGTGGCGAAGACCATCAAGCCGACGCCCAGACCGGCACCAAACATCATCGAGAACCACTAGAAGTTCGAGAACTCGGGCTTTTCACCCGGCAGCCCCATTTTGCGTTTGCCGGTGGACGGCAGAATGGCCACGACGGCTAGGAAGAAAAGGAACAAGCCTACGATGATAATGTAGAAGCTGTTGAACCCTTCCAGAAGGCGCCAGTTCAGGCTGCCAAGGGTGGAATTCGCGTTTGCTGGGAAAACCAGTGCCCAGATCACCAGAGCGACCATGATCCCTTTCGAGATCAGCGCAATTGGAAGGCTGTTGCCCTCGTAAAAACCTGACGGTGCCTTCGGAATGTGAAGCTCCGTAAAGGGGGGTTTGATACTCATATTCCCTGTCCTTGGTTGTTTAACCTTGCTCAATCGGACGGACCGAGTGGCATCTTGTGAGCCTGAAGGACGTGGTGTGTGCGACGTTCGTCAAAATGGACAGGATGATGGTCAATTGCGACAGAATGTCGCTTTTTAACGCGTTAAGGAAGTGGATTTCCGGTGTGCGATTGTATGCCGAGTACACGAGCCTTGACGCGAAAACCCGCGCCGTTTAGCCAGATGTTGTCCTTGTTTCACCAAGGGCTGTCCGCGGGATTTCGAAGCCCCCGGACTGGCTGGAAGACCTGCCGGATCTGGGGTGGCTCTGATCTGATAGGCACCCCCCAAATATGACTGAAGGAGCCGACAATGGCTGAACTGGACATCAATTGGGTACGTGCGCAGTTTCCCGCGTTCTCTGAACCAAGCCTGCAGGGGCAAGCGTTTTTCGAGAACGCTGGTGGGTCTTATACCTGCAAACCCGTGATTGACCGCCTGACCCGCTATTATACGCAGCGCAAAGTGCAACCTTATGCGCCTTACGAGGCATCCAGGCTGGCGGGTGACGAAATGGACGAGGCGCGTGCGCGTCTGGCAGCCATGATGGGCGTCGATACGGACGAGCTGTCCTTTGGCCCCTCGACCACGCAGAATACTTACGTTCTGGCGCAGGCGTTCCGGCAGCATCTGTCGCCGGGCGATGCAATCGTTGTAACCAATCAGGATCACGAGGCAAATTCCGGCCCGTGGCGCCGTCTGGCCGACGAAGGGTTCGAGGTCCGAGAATGGCAGATTGACGCTGAGACCGGTCATCTGGACCCCGCCAAACTGGAGCACCTTCTGGTCGACGGGAAGGTCAAACTGGTCTGCTTCCCGCATTGCTCGAACGTCGTGGGCGAGATCAACGATGTGAAAGCGATCTGCGCCACCGCGCGCACCGCAGGGGCATACACTTGCGTGGATGGTGTCAGCTACGCGCCGCATGGCTTTGTGAACGTCGATGAACTGGGCGCGGATATCTATCTGTTTTCGGCCTACAAGACCTATGGCCCGCATCAGGGCATCATGGTGATCCGCCGCGCGCTGGGCGAGGCACTGCCCAATCAAGCGCATTATTTCAACGCAGACAGCCTGTATAAGCGGTTTACCCCTGCAGGTCCGGACCACGCTCAGGTCGCAGCGTCGGCCGGGATGGCGGATTACATGGAGGCATTGGCTATGCATCATGGAGCCACGGGGGATGCGGCCCAGCTGGCTGCTGCGGCCCACACCCTGATGCGTGATCACGAAGTAGCACTGCTTCAACCGCTTCTGGACTATGCCACGGCGAAGAACTCGGTCCGTCTGCTGGGGCCGTCCACGGCGGCCAAACGGGCACCGACCGTGTCGCTAGCTTCGGCCCAGCCGGGCGAGGGTCTAGCCGCCGCATTGGCGCCGAAGGGCATCATGGCGGGCGGCGGTGATTTCTACGCCGTACGTGCGCTTGCGGCACAGGGCGTCGATGCAGCGCATGGCGTTCTGCGCGTCAGCTTCACCCATTACACGACTGAAGATGAGGTCGCGAAACTGATCGACGCGCTGGATCAGGTGCTCTGAAGATCGTTGGGCTGCCCAGGTCGCGTTAGCCTGGGCAGCGCCCCTAAATACTGCATTTGCAAAGCCGTTTTCCGCAGTTGCACAGCAGCCACCTTGCCAGCTCACCCATACCCGACATAGCCTTTTAGCAGTTTTTTCGATGCTTCAGGGGTGTGACATGATCCTGACAGATACCAAAGACCAAGGCGATTTGCCGCGCTATTTCGCGCAAGTGTTTGCGATCACCAAACGCATGAACAAAGGGCGGTTGGACTTCGTGATGCCCGACGGACGCCGATTTCGGGCGGAGGCGGCTCAGCCCGGTTATGTGGCCGAGCTTCGCGTCCATGACCCGGACGTCTTTGCACGCCTGATCCGCGAAGGGGATCTGGGTTTTTGCGATGCCTATATCGAAGGCGGCTGGTCGACACCCGATCTGCAGGCGTTTCTGGATCTGGTGCAGGACGACAATGACATGGTCTATGACGGGTTTCCCGGCCAGATATTCCTGCGCGCTTATGAGCGTCTACGCCATCTGATGCGCGCCAACACCAAGAAACAGGCGAAGAAGAACATCTCGGCCCATTACGATCTGGGGAATGACTTCTATCAGGCGTGGCTGGATGACACGATGACCTATTCCTCGGCGCTGTTTGAAACGGGGCAGGAAAGCCTCGAGCGCGCGCAAGAGGCGAAATACGCCTCGATGATCGCCGAAATGGGCGTGGGGCCGGGGGATCATGTGTTGGAAATTGGCTGTGGCTGGGGAGGCTTTGCCGAGCACGCCGCGCGCAAGGGGATCCGCGTGACCGGGCTGACAATCAGCCAAGAGCAGCACGACTATGCAGTCGAACGACTGCGGCGCGCGGGCTTATCCGCGATGGTCGAGATCAAGATGCAGGACTACCGCGACGAGACTGGCCAATACGACGGCATCGCCTCGATTGAGATGTTCGAGGCAGTCGGCGAGAAATACTGGCCCATCTATTTCGAGACGGTGAAATCCTGTCTGAAGCCCGGCGCGAAAGCCACGCTTCAGATCATCACCATCGCCGAACGTAGGTTTGATGCCTATCGAAAAGGTGTTGATTTTATACAGAAATATATCTTCCCGGGCGGTATGCTGCCATCAAAAACAGTGCTGCAGGAAGAGGTGACGCGCGCCGGTCTGGACACGCAAAACAGGATCGAGTTCGGGGAAAGCTACTCGGTCACGTTGCGCCGCTGGTTTGACCGTTTCAACGACAGTTGGGGAAAAATCGCGCCGATGGGGTTTGATGACAAGTTTCGCCGGATGTGGAATTTCTATCTGACCTCATGCGCGGCAGCGTTCCATTCCGGAAGCTGCGATGTGGTGCAGTTGACCGTGTCGCGAAGGTCCGGATAATTCTGTTTTACTGTCATGCCTTACGCCATATTATGGCCATAAGCAGATCTTAACGATTTGGTAAGAACGACCACGCGCCTTGAATACGGAAGACCTATGCCCACAGCCGCAAAACTGATCTCTGCAATTATTTTGGCTGCTGTCGGATGGCTGTGTGGAGAATTGGTCAAACCCCTGATGCCAGAGGGCAGGGATCTGTCCTATTTGTCACCGACTTGCGCCTTTGCCGGGTTGTTTGTCGGCTGGTTTTATCTTGGTCCACGCGCGGATCGGGGGCTTGGGACCGCCGGGGCGAATGCCGGGACGACGCTGTTTGTGCAGGTGTTTGTCACCCTGTTTACCTTCTCGTTTTCGCAGATGATCAGCAACTCGTTGCGCAAGCGATATGAGGGGCCGATCGAGGCTTTGCAGGATATCTTCATCATCGGCTTTAATTTTGCGATTGAGTATTCGACCGCGGAAATAGCGGCGGTCGCGATCCTCGGCGCGTTCATAGCGTCATCTTCGGCCTTTTACGCTGCCCGAAAATGGGGATAGTGCTTCTGTGTGCGCCATGCCGCATGCAGACGTGAAAGGGATCCTGTGAGTTCGTTATTCTTTTATGGCACCCTGTGCCATCGCCCACTTCTGGATTTGGTTTTGGGAGGCGAAAGCACCTGTCGCATCAGCTCTGCGATGTTGCCCGGACATGTCGCTAATTGGGTTAAAAATCAGCCCTTTCCAATGATCTCTGAAGGTGATGCCTCAGCTCAATTGCGCGGACTTTTGGTTCAGGACCTATCGGATAAGGATGTCGCGCGGCTGAACTTCTATGAGGGTGGTTTTGACTATGCTCTGGAAGATGTCACGGTGCGGATCGAGCCAGACGGCGAAGAGGTCAAGACGCAGGTCTATTTCCCGACCCCTGGCTTGTGGACACCGGGCGCAATCTGGAACCTGAGCGACTGGGAAGCCAAGTACGGCGCGATGACCGTTGAGGCGGCAAAAGAGGTTATGGAGGGCTTTGGGCAGGTCTCGCCGGACGAGATCGCGCGACGCTTTCCCATGATCCGAACGCGCGCCTCCAGCCGGGTGCGCGCACGAACCGAACCGGCCCCGACAACCCTGCGCGCGGATTACGGAGCGCAGGATACCCATGTAAACCGCAGCGCTCGCCCCTATACCAAGTTCTTCACATTGGAAGAGCAGGAGCTATCGTTCCGCAAATACTCGGGTGAGATGAGCGAGGTCGTGGACCGTGCAGCTTTCGTTGGCGGGGATGCGGTGATCGTGCTGCCCTACGACCCGGTACGCGACCGTGTTCTGGTGATCGAACAGTTCCGTATCGGCCCTCATGTCCGAGGAGATATGCACCCTTGGCTACTTGAGCCCGTTGCCGGCCGTATCGACGGTGGTGAAACACCTCAAGACTGCGCGCGCCGCGAAGCGATGGAGGAAGCCGGGCTAGCGCTGGATCGTCTGATTCCACTGCCCCCGCACTACCCCAGCCCTGGTGCGAATACCGAGTTCTTTTACCCCTTCATCGCCCTCTGCGATCTATCCGATGATGCAGGCGGTATCGGCGGCGTCGAAAGCGAGGCCGAGGACATCCGTAGCCACGTCATTCCCTTTGATCGTTTGATGGACCTGATCACCTCGGGTGAGGCAAATGTTGGCCCATTGATCCTTGCGGCATTCTGGTTGGAGGCCAATCGGCAGGATTTGCGCACGCATTCGTGATGCTCGGCCCTTGAACCGCCTATTGTCAGGTCATACAGATGGTAGAAACGACGCGCGATAAAGGGCTGGAAAATGGACATCAAACGCGATCTCGAAGCAACCGTGGGCAACACGCCTCTGATCCGGCTGAATGCAGCCTCTGAGGCGACGGGCTGTGAAATTTTGGGCAAGGCCGAGTTCATGAACCCGGGCCAGTCCGTCAAGGACCGCGCGGCGCTGTTCATCATCCGTGATGCCGTGGCACGTGGCGCGCTGAAGCCGGGTGGCACGATCGTGGAGGGCACGGCGGGCAACACCGGGATCGGCCTCGCGCTGGTGGGCGCGTCGATGGGCTTCAAAACGGTGATCGTAATCCCGGAAACCCAGTCCGAGGAAAAGAAGGATATGATCCGTCTGGCCGGGGCCGAGTTGGTTCAAGTGCCTGCCGTTCCTTATAAGAACCCCAACAACTACGTGCATTACTCGCGCCGTCTGGCCGAGAAGCTGAACGAAAGCGAACCGGCGGGCGCGATCTGGGCCAACCAGTTTGACAACGTGGCCAACCGTCAGGCCCATATCGAAGGCACCGGGCCTGAGATCTGGGCGCAGACCGACGGCAAGGTCGATGGTTTCACCTGTGCGGTTGGATCGGGCGGTACGCTGGCCGGTGTCGGTATGGCGCTGCAGCCCAAAGGCGTGAAGGTCGCGCTGAGCGACCCGATGGGTTCGGGCCTGTATTCGCTTTATGAAACTGGCACTGCGGCGCCCGAAGGTGGCTCGATTACCGAAGGGATCGGGCAAGGGCGCATCACGGCGAACCTTGAAGGCTTCACGCCCGACATGCGGTTCCAGATCCCTGACGACGAAGCGCTTCCGGTGATTTTCGACCTGCTTCAGGACGAAGGCCTGTGCCTTGGTGGCTCGTCCGGCATCAACGTGGCCGGTGCCATGCGCATGGCACGTGAAATGGGACCGGGCCACACGATTGTGACCGTCCTGTGCGATTACGGCACGCGCTATCAGTCGAAACTGTTTAACCCGGGCTTCCTGCGTGAAAAGGGCCTTCCGATCCCCACATGGCTGGATCGCGAACCCGCCTTCATGCCGGAGGTGTTCGAGGATCACTGATGACCTCTGATCTGCGCCGTTCGACGCTGCCCACCCGGTTCCTTTGGTTGATGCGGGTGTGGCTGTGCGCCGCGCTGCTGTTTGTGCCCTTAGGGGCTAGCGCACAAGACGCAGAGACCAGCACGGATACGCCCAGCTATGTCCTGACCGAAAGCGGCGCGCCAGATTATCTGGCGTGGTCGCGCGTGGCCGAACGAGGCGAACGTGTGCTGGAGATCGGTCGTGCATCGGATCAGGCGCTGAGCGAGCTGCGCAGTGAAATCGGCCAGTGGCGCGGGTTGTTCAAATCCGCGCAGGACGAGAATTCGATCCGTATCGATACGCTGAAGACACAGTTGGCGACGCTCGGACCAGAGCCGGAGGATCCCGGAAGCGATGGAGCCGTGCTGACCCAGCGGCGGTCCGAGTTGACCGATGAACTGAGCAAGGCTCAGGCCCCGGTCAAAGAAGCCGAAGAGGCTTACGCACGTGCTGATGTCCTGATCCGTGAGATCGACAGCCTGTTGCGTGCCCGTCAGACCGATCAACTGTTGGAACTTGGTCCGACACCACTGAACCCGGCGGTGTGGCCCTCGGCGCTGGCGTCGCTAAAACAGACCTTCTCGACTGCCTTGGCCGAGATGCGCAACGCGTGGGGCAGCGAGGCACAAAGGCGCGATCTGCAGGCGGATCTGCCGCTGACATTGGTTCTGTTGGCCATCGGACTGCTCTTGCTGTCACGCTCGCGCAGCTGGCTGATCCAGCTGGGAAGCCGTCTGCGGCAAATGCGCAAAGGGCCATCGCGCGGGGTGGTTGGCTTTGTGATTTCGCTGGGGCAGGTAATCGCGCCGATGCTGGGGTTGGCGGCGTTTTTGATCGCCCTCAACCTTGCTGGCGTCCTCGGGTTGCGCGGACAGACGATCGCAGATGCATTGCCTGCCGCAGGGCTGCTGTTTTTCGTCGCCTTATGGATCGGCACCCGTATTTTTGGCCCTGAACCCGCGCATGCCGCGCTTTATCTGCCAACTCCTGCCTTGCGGGCAGAGGCACGTATCGACGTAATGCTGTTGGGGCTGCTTTTAGGTGGCTTGTCCGTTCTGCGCGATATTGGCGCGGCCGAAAGCTATTCAAGCAGCACCAATGCAGTTCTGGCGTTTCCCTTGCTGGTGGGGGCCGGTGTCTTGCTGGTGCGCTTGGGGCGTCTGCTGCGCCGCCAACTTGGAACACACGCATCAAGCGGGCAAAGCGCGTTCAGAATACGGACCATCTCGATCATTGGGCGTGCGTGCGAACTTGTTGGGTTTATGGCGCCGGTGGCCGCGGCTGTGGGCTATTCCACTTTGGCCGAGTTCTTGCTGATCCCAACCATTCTGACTCTGGCCGTTCTGGCGGTTCTCGAGATCCTGAACGCCTTTGTCAAAGCAGTCTATGCCACGGTCATGCACGCCGATGGTGAGACGACGGATCAGGCACTGCTGCCTGTGATCATCAGTTTCTGTCTTTTGTTGGGAGCGATCCCGTTGTTGGCCCTGATCTGGGGCGCGCGGTCCACCGACCTTTTCGAGCTCTGGACGCGCTTTTTGAACGGGTTCCAGATGGGTGACGCCCGGATTACACCGCGCGCGTTTATGATTTTCGCCGCCATCTTCCTTGTCGGCTACGGTGCGACCCGCGCGCTTCAGTCCGCGCTACGTGGCACCATTCTGCCCAAGACCAAACTGGACAAGGGCGGACAAAACGCGATTGCCGTGGGTACAGGCTATGTCGGGATTTTTCTGGCGGCTGTGATTGCGATTACTGGGGCGGGGATCGACCTCAGCTCGATTGCGATCATCGCGGGCGCGCTCTCGGTGGGCATCGGCTTTGGCTTGCAAACCATCGTGTCGAATTTCGTGTCGGGCATTATTCTACTGATCGAGCGCCCCATTTCCGAAGGGGATTGGATCGAGGTGAACGGCCAGATGGGCTATGTGCGCGACATCTCGGTCCGCGCCACCCGGATTGAAACCTTCGACCGCTCGGATGTGATCCTGCCCAACTCGGACCTCGTGTCTGGCGTGGTGACGAACTATACGCGCGGCAATTCCATTGGGCGGGTGATTATCCCGGTGGGTGTAGCATATGGCACGGATACACGGCGTGTCGAAGCCATCCTGCAAGAGATCGCCGAGGCGCATCCGATGGTGACAGTCAATCCCGCCCCGTCCGTGGTGTTCCAAGGGTTTGGCGCAGACAGCCTCGATTTCGAGATCCGCGCCATCCTGTCTGACGTTAACTTCATGCTGTCGGTGAAAAGCGAGATCAACCACGAGATCGCGCGCCGCTTCGTCGAAGAAGGGATCGAGATCCCGTTTGCACAGCGCGATATCTGGCTGCGCAATCCCGAAGCGCTGAGCGGGGCGGCAACGACGCCCGTGGCGACGGCTACAGCGCCCGCGCATAAATTGGACCGCGATGCCATGACGGTCGAAGATCTGGACGGGGAAGGAGAGGGCGATGAGTAAACCACTGTTTCAAGACGACGCGTATCTGACTGAGGCGCCGGGCCACGTTGTGGCCCACACGGATCAGGGCGGCGTGGTTCTGGATCAAAGCCTGTTCTATCCGACTGGTGGCGGGCAACCGGGGGACCGGGGTCAACTGAGTTGGGATGGCGGCGAGATGGTCGTTGCGACTTCGGTAAAAGGCGATGATGGCGCAATCGTTCTGGTGCCCGCGGAAGGGCAGGCGCTGCCACCTGTTGGGGCTGATGTTGTCCAGAACCTCGATTGGGATTTGCGTCTGCGTCACATGCGGATGCACACAGCGCTGCACCTATTGTCGGTCGTGATCCCGCTGCCCGTGACAGGTGGCCAGATTGGAGCCGAGAAATCGCGCCTGGATTTCGCGATGGAGAATCCGCTGGAGGACAAACAGGCCGTAGAGGATGCACTGAACACCCTGATCGCGCGTGACCTTGAGGTCACTATGCGCTGGATTTCTGATGCCGAGCTTGAGGCCAATCCCGGTCTTGTCAAAACCATGTCGGTACAACCCCCGAAAGGCGCGGGGCAAGTGCGGTTGGTGCGGATCGGGACCAAAGACGAACAGGTGGATCTACAGCCCTGTGGCGGCACACATGTCTTGCGCACGGCCGAGATCGGCCGCGTTCGCATTGGAAAGGTGGAAAAGAAGGGCCGCCTGAATCGCCGAGTGGCTTTGCATCTCGAAGCATAGTCCCGCCGCGCAATGCGGGCCTGACGGGCCAATTCGCTTGGCGGTGGCCGCAGCAAGCTGCGGCAGATTTCATGCCTCCGGCGGGAATGTTTAGGGCAAGAAAATGCGATGAAAGTCGCCGCGTTTGGTTGGAGGGAGATATTCGCTCTAGCTGCCATGAAAAGTGACAATGACCGCTTGAACCCCGCAGCACTTCCGAATAACAACGTCGGCGGAGCGGTGGCCGAGTGGTCGAAGGCGCACGCCTGGAAAGTGTGTAGGCGGGGAACCGTCTCGAGGGTTCGAATCCCTT
>CALJDH010000203.1 GCA_938023895.1 uncultured Aliiroseovarius sp. | reverse complement strand
AAAACGCCCGACGAATTGCCGGGCGTCATACAGGCTTTGATCGGGTAACGCGTCAGGGCGTCACGATCGTAACAAAGCTATCCGGCACCGACGGATCCTGCATCGCGAATTTGTCCAAGGGAATGATCAGCGTCGCCATATTCCCATCGTCTGACAGCGTGCCGTTCGTTTCAACGATCTGACCTTCGATGGTAAAGGTCAGATTACGTCCCACCAGCATCTGCTGCATCATCGCTAGCATCCCGGGATCCATGCCCCCTTCGGCCACGCTGGCCTTCATTTCGGCCAGATCGAACGAAATGCGCAGGTTGCCGTCCTCCAGCCGCTCGATCTTGGCGGTCTGGTCGGGGTCCATGCCTTGCTCTGCGGCTTCCAGTTCAGCGATCATCTCGTCAATCGTGCCGGACATCTCGGTCGTGCACTGAAAGTCGCCATTGTCCAGCGTGGTCGCGACGCCGTCCTCGCACATGTCCTCGCCGCTCGAGGCCATCATCTGATACCCCTCAGGCCCCATCGTCACCGTGGAAGAGACGGTCGCATTGTCGCCGTCGATCTTCAGGGTCAAATCCATATCGACGCAAGCGGTCAGCGGCAAAAGGAACAAAAGGAACAGGAGTTTACGCATCGGGCGCTCCAATCAGGGGTTGCAATATGTGGGCAGGTTAGCGGTCACTTGGCACAGGGTCCAGCGCGACAGGGCGCATTGGCCCTTCACGGGCGGGGTTTCGCGGGCAAGGGACGTTTCCACCAGTGACGGCACCTGATAAGGGTGGGTGGAATGGAGAGATTGATGACGAATACCCAACCTGCCCCACTGGATCCCGTAGATCTGACCCAACGCCTTGTGCGCTGCGCATCGGTCACGCCGGACGAAGGCGGCGCGCTGACATTGCTTGAGGGCATCCTGACCGGGGCCGGGTTCACCTGCACCCGTGTAGATCGCGGCGAGGTGTCGAACCTGTTTGCGCGCTGGGGGTCCAAGAACGCCCGTACACTGGGCTTCAACGGCCACACCGACGTGGTGCCGGTGGGCGATGTCGGCGCGTGGAGCGTCGATCCCTTCGGCGCAGAAATCCGTGATGGATACCTCTATGGCCGGGGCGCGACCGACATGAAATCGGGCGTGGCCGCGTGGGTGGCCGCCGCCGTGGATTTCACCCGCCACGCGCCCGAAGACGCATCATTGGTGATCACCATCACAGGGGACGAGGAAGGCCCGGCCACCGACGGCACCGTCGCCATTCTGGACTGGATGGAGGCGCAGGGCGAGAAGATGACCGACTGCGTCGTCGGCGAACCCACCTGCCCCAACGAAATGGGCGAGATGATGAAGATCGGGCGGCGCGGATCCATGACCGCCTACTTCACCGCGCGCGGCGTACAAGGCCACGCCGCGTATCCGCATCGTGCGCTGAACCCGGTCCCCGCAATGGCCCGCCTGATGGCCGATCTGGCGGCGCATGAGCTGGACAAAGGCACCGACCACTTCGACGCCTCGACGCTGGCCGTGACCACCATCGACACCGGCAACCCGGCGACCAACGTGATCCCCGCCGAAAGCCGCGCCACGGTGAACATCCGCTTCAACGACGCCCATAGCTCGGACAGCCTGACCAAGTGGCTGCAGGCCGAGGCAGAGCGTGTCGGCAAAGACACCGGCGTGGATATCGAGATGGTCGTGAAAGTCTCGGGCGAAAGCTTCGTGACGCCTCCGGGGGAGTTGTCCGAGCTGATCTCGAACGCCGTGCAGGCCGAAACCGGGCTGGTGCCCGAGGCGTCCACCTCCGGCGGCACTTCGGACGCGCGGTTTGTGCAGTATCACTGCCCGGTGGTCGAGTTCGGCCTTGTGGGCAAAACCATGCATGCAGTGGATGAACGGGTCGAAGTCGCCCTGATCCCGCAGCTCAAATCCATCTACAGCCGCATCATCCAGGATTATTTCGCATGAGCAAACTGCCCACCAAGAAGGCCATTCTGGACTGGATTTCGGAGAACCCCACCCAGACCGCGAAGCGCGACATCGCCCGGGCCTTCGGCATTCGCGGCGCGGCCCGGATCGACCTGAAGCGCATCCTGAAGGAACTGGAAGCCGAGGGGCATCTGCAAAAACGCAAGAAGACCTATCGCGACGCGGACAAGCTGCCGCCCGTGTCTGTTTTGCGCGTGGAAGGACCGGACGCGGATGGCGATCTGTTTGCCCACCCGACTGAATGGATCGGCGAAGGCGCCGCGCCCCGCGTGCTTCTGGTGGCCAAGGATGGCGACCCTGCACTGGCGCAAGGCGAAAGAATCCTCGCCCGCCTGACCGAGGTAAAGGACGAAGTCCACGCCTATGAGGGTCGCCTGATCCGCCGGATCGGCACCAACCCCCAACGCATTCTGGGCATCTTCCGAAAAGGATCGGAAGGGGGCCGGATCGTGCCCATCGACAAAGGTGCCGACAAGGAATGGATGGTTGCCCAAGGCGCGGATGACGGCGCCAAGGATGGCGAGTTGGTCGAGGCGCAGCGCTCGGGCCCCAAGTCCCGCATGGGCCTGCCCCGCGCGCGTGTCGTGGCCCGTCTGGGCGACCCGACCGCGCCTAGGGCAGTCAGCTT
>CALJDH010000202.1 GCA_938023895.1 uncultured Aliiroseovarius sp. | reverse complement strand
TCAGCTTAGATTTGCACATCTGGTCATAGAGCAGCCAGCCGATCGTCAGCGATCCGCCCGAGATCAAAATGCCCTGCCATAGCGATAGATCGGCCTTGGTCGGGTCCAGCAAGAACAGCTCTCCGCCGACCCAATAGATGATCATCAAAAGCGCCGCGCCCGACAGCCATGTCGTGTAGCTTTGCCATTTGTGCCATGTCAGATGCTCGGGCATCTCGGATGGGGCCACAAGGTATTTGACCGTGTGATAGAACCCGCCACCGTGGACTTCCCATTCCTCGCCATAGGCGCCGTCGGGCAGATTGGGATTGGGTTTCAGCATCAGATCAAGCGCGATGAAATAGAATGACGCACCAATCCACGCCATCGCGGTGATGACATGAAGCCACCGCACAGAAAACGCGATCCAGTCCCACAAAATGGCCAAGTCGTACATGGCATACCTCCAGTTTTCGTCTTAGCGACACTCTATGCTAAGCATATTTATTCTGGTATTGCTGCTAAATACCAAGCAGCATCAAAAAAAACAGAACAATGTCCTATCTCGCCAACATCCGAACCTTTGTCCGCGTCTATGAACTGGGCAGCATGTCCGCCGCGGGGCGCGACCTTCGGGTGTCCCCTGCGGTGACATCCTCGCGCATATCACAGCTCGAGGACTATCTGGGCGTCCGGTTATTTCAACGCACCACGCGCAGTCTGGCCCCAACTGAACAGGGCGAGCGGTTCTATCGCGGCGCGACGGAAATCCTTGAAGCGGTCGAAAACGCTGAAGCGCAAATCGTTGATATTACAGACAATCCTAAAGGGCCGCTTTATGTCGCCGCACCCTTGGGCGTCGGGCGTCGTCTAATCGCGCCTTTGGTGCCGGACTTCCTGAAGAAGTACCCGGAAGTCAGCGTGCGCCTGCGTCTGACCGACCGCAAAGTAGACCTGACGACCGAGGGGCTGGATCTCGCATTCTTCCTTGGGCAACCGGAAGATAGCAACCTCAAGATCCGCAAGATTGCGGATGTCGAACGCGTCCTCTGCGCGACCCCTGAGTATATTGAGCAGCGCGGCATGCCGCAGAACGGCGACGACCTGATCAACGATGGGCATGAATGCCTGAACCTGCGCTTCCCCGGCGCGACCGAGTTCCAGTGGCTGCTGACGACGAAAGACGGCCCGAAACGCTTTCGCGTGACGGGGCGCTATGAATCGGATGACGGGGATGTACTGACCGATTGGGCGCTGGGTGGAAACGGCATCGCGATGAAGCCGGTTTTCGAGATTTCAGAGCACCTGAAGTCGGGGCGGCTGGTGCCTGTCGCGACCGAAACGCCGCCCGAGCCGATCCAGATGGCCTGTTTGTTCACGCACCGGCGCGGTCAGGACCCCAAGTCGCGCCTGTTTATGGAGTTCGTGATCGACCGGATTGCCACCAGCATCCGCAGCACGGATCGGAGCTAGGTTCAGCTGCCGCGATAGGTCGAATACCCGAAGGGCGATAGAAGCAGTGGCACGTGAAAGTGCGATGCCTCGGACATGCCAAAGCGCAGCGGGATCACGTCAAGAAACCTGGGCGTCTCAGGTGGGACGCCGATACTGTCCAGATAGTCCCCTGCGTAAAACACAAGCTCATACTCGCCGGTTTCAAACTTCTCGGCAGGCAGGATCTGTTCATCCGTCCGCCCATCATCATTTGTCACCAGCGTCTTAAGCAATGTGCGCTCAGCGCCATCAAGCCGAAACAGCTCGATCTTCAAACCTTCTGCGGGACACCCGCGGGCGGTATCAAGCACATGCGTGGTCAGGTAGCCTGTCATCTTTGGTGTCTCCTGTGAGCTAAAGTTCAGCGCACCCTTCATAATCTGGATGCGCGGACACACACAAAGCCAGACTACCGAACAATCCTTCTTATTAATTTTGAAAATGCATCCAGATTTTCGCCCTAGAATGACACCCAATACAATTAAAGGAAACCACGTGACACGATACCCACGCGACATGACCGGATACGGCGCCACCCCTCCGGTCGTCAGATGGCCGGGCGACGCAAAGATCGCCGTTCAGATCGTCCTGAACTATGAAGAGGGCGGCGAGAACTGCGTCCTGCACGGAGACGCAGCATCCGAAGCCTTCCTGTCCGAAATCACCGGGGCGCAACCTTGGCCGGGGCAGCGCCATTGGAACATGGAGTCCATCTATGAATACGGGTCGCGGGCCGGGTTCTGGCGTGTGCACCGACTGCTTGGAGACCTACCGGTCACGGTCTATGGTGTGGCCACCGCTTTGGCCCGTGCGCCCGAGCAGGTGAAGGCGATGAAAGCCGCGAACTGGGAAATCGCGAGCCACGGGCTGAAGTGGGTCGAGCATAAGGATATGTCGCCAGACGAGGAGCGGGAACAGATCCGCGAAGCGATCCGCCTGCACACAGAAGTGACAGGCGCGACCCCGCGCGGCTGGTACACAGGTCGCTGTTCGATGAACACGGTGGAGCTGGCTGCAGAAGAAGGCGATTTCGCCTATATCGCAGACAGTTACGCCGATGACCTTCCCTATTGGATCACCGTCGGCGGCAAGGACCAACTGGTGGTGCCCTACACGATGGATTGCAACGACATGCGTTTCGCGACTCCGGCAGGCTACACCAATGGTGATCAGTTCGAGAGCTATCTGAAGGACAGCTTCGACATGCTTTATGCCGAAGGAAAAGCCGGCGCACCCAAGATCCTGTCCATTGGACTGCATTGCCGCCTGATCGGGCGTCCGGGCCGAACCGCCGCGCTGAAACGCGTCATCGACTACTTCAAATCGCATGATGGCGTCTGGTTCGCCACACGTGAACAGATTGCCGATCACTGGGCCAAGGAGCACCCGCCAATGCATGGCTTGAAACCGTCCAACATGGATAAGGATACGTTCGTCGCCGAATTCGGCGGCGTGTTTGAACACAGCCCGTGGATTGCGGAAGGTGCCTTTGGGCTGGAGCTGGGGCCAACTCATGACACCGTCGCTGGAGTGCATAATGCCCTCGCCCGCGTCTTCCGCAGCGCCAGTGAAGAGGCGCGCTTGGGCGTTTTGGTGGCGCACCCCGATCTGGCCGGAAAACTGGCCGCCGCCGGACGTTTGACCGCCGAAAGCACCGCCGAACAGGCTGGGGCCGGTCTGGACATGCTGACGGACGAAGAGCGCGATACGTTTACCAAGCTTAACGAAGACTACACGACCAAACACGGCTTCCCGTTCATTATCGCGGTGAAGGACAACACCAAGCCCAGCATTCTTGAGGCGTTCCATCGCCGGATCGACAATGACCGCGACACCGAGTTCGCCGAGGCCTGCCGACAGGTCGAGCGGATCGCCGAGCTTCGCCTGGAAGAGAAGTTCGCCGCATGACCCTGACCATCACCCCCCTGCCCCTGACGCCCGAAGCATTCGCACCATTTGGTGATGTGCTCGACACTACGGGTGCGCCGGACAAGATGATCAATCAGGGGCTTTGCGGGCGGTATCATGACCGGGCGACGCTTGATTTCTCGGATGGACAGGCCGGGATCAGCATCTTTGACGCCGAGGCACGCAGCCTGCCGCTGACTCTGGATATGGTCGAGCGTCATCCAGACGGAAGTCAGGCGTTCATTCCGATCAGCCGCGCACCCTATCTGGTCGTCGTCGCCCCCGACGCGGGCGGCCAACCGGGGACACCCTTGGCCTTCATAGCGCAGCCCGGACAGGGCGTGAATTACCATCGCAACACCTGGCACGGGGTCTGTGCACCCCTTTCTGATCAGGGACAGTTTGCGGTGATCGACAGGATCGGCACGGGGCCGAACCTGCAAGAACACTGGTTCAAGGAGGAGATCAGAATCGAAAAGCCATAAGCCCGAAGTCGGAAGAGGAGCCGTCACGGGCATCATAGGGAGGAAGAAAAATGGCTAACACATCCATCGGGACGCCAGAGCAGCTGCGCGATCCCAATTACACACCACCACTGGCCAAGGCTGTGCCCTTGGGCATCCAGCACGTGCTGGCGATGTTCGTCTCGAACGTCACGCCGGCCATCATCATCTGCGGAGCCGCCGGGTTCGGGTTCGGGTCGAACAGCCCGGACTTTCCACAGATGATCTATATGATCCAGATGTCGATGTTCTTTGCAGGCGTCGCCACTTTGATCCAGACCATCGGTCTGGGCCCAGCAGGTGCACGCCTGCCGATCGTGCAGGGTACATCTTTTGCATTCATTCCGATCATGATCCCGCTAGTTGCGGGCAAAGGGGTTGATGCCATCGCAGTCCTGATGGGCGGCGTCATTGTGGGGGGCTTGTTCCACGCGTTCTTAGGCCTATTTATCGGCAGGATTCGCTTTGCTTTGCCACCATTGGTGACGGGTCTTGTCGTGACCATGATCGGTCTCGCACTCGTGAAGGTCGGTATTCAGTATGCCGCAGGCGGCGTTCCAGCCATCGGCAAACCTGAATATGGATCATTGATCAACTGGACCATGGCACTGGTCGTGATCTTCGTCACGCTTGGCCTGAAGTTCTATACCCGTGGCATGCTGTCGGTGTCCGCAGTTCTGATCGGCCTGATCGTTGGCTATGTCTTTGCCTTCGTCATCGGCGAAGTGAACTTGGGCAATGTGGGTCGTGCTGCCCCCTTCGCACTTCCGAACCCGCTTCACTTCGGTGTCGAGTTCTCGGTCGCGGCGATCATCGGCTTCTGCCTGATGTCCTTTGTCTCGGCGGTGGAAACCGTTGGCGACGTGTCGGGGATCACCAAAGGTGGTGCCGGACGTGAGGCGACCGACACTGAAATCCAAGGCGCAACCTATGCTGACGGTATCGGGACAGCTGTCTCGGGCCTGTTCGGTGCGCTGCCCAACACCTCGTTCAGCCAGAACGTGGGTCTGATTGCCATGACCGGCGTGATGAGCCGCCACGTGGTGACCATCGGTGCGATCTTCCTGATCCTTGCCGGGCTTATCCCCAAGATCGGCGCGATCATCTCGTCGATCCCGATCGAAGTTCTGGGCGGCGGTGTGATCGTAATGTTCGGCATGGTGGCTTCGGCTGGTATTTCGATGCTGTCGGATGTCGACTGGAACCGCCGCAACATGGTGATCTTCGCCATTTCGCTGTCGCTGGGGCTTGGCCTTCAGTTGGAGCCGGGCGCTCTGCAGCACCTGCCCTCGACGATCAAGGTTTTGGCCACGTCGGGCATCCTGCCTGCCGCACTGATCGCGATTGTGCTGAACTTGATACTTCCGGAAGAACTGTCGAATGAATCGACCGAGGAAGTCTCGGGCGGGTTATCTGGTCACGGTCAGGGATCGCTGCCGAAAAGCGATTGAAACTGAGATCGACAAGGTCGAATAAAATGAAAAGCGGCGTGACACTCACGCCGCTTTTCTTGTGGGTCTATGCTGGATTTAGGCAGCAACCGGTTCTTTGACATTCTCAAGACCTGTGCTGGCACGTCCCGTTCTGGCCGCCTCGCCTGCCACGTAAACTTGTTCAACGGCGCGGTCATCCCCCAACATCTGCAAGATGAACAGCTCTTCCGACAGGGTCTCGGCCCGTTGCATCCGAAGGTCCATTGCGTGGGTGGAGCAGGCATTCAGAACCACGATGTCGGCATCCGAACCTGCAGCCAAGGACCCGATCTTGTCAGACATTCCCAACACCTCGGCATTGCCTCGGGTGATCCAGTCGAACGCGGCAAGTGGGTGCAGTTTCTGGTTTTGAAGCTGCAGGATCTTGTAGCCTTCGTTCAGGGTCTGCAGCATTGAATAGCTAGTCCCAGCCCCGACATCCGTCGCGATCCCGTTCAGAATACCCTGTGCGCGAAGGCCTGCGTCATCGAACAGACCGCTGCCCAGAAATAAGTTCGAAGTCGGGCAGAATACCGGCTTGGAGCGGGTGCCCGCCAGCACATCAACCTCACGCGGGGTCAGGTGGATGGCGTGACCCAGCAAGGTCTTTTCCCCGAGCAGACCATAGTCTTCATAGACGCCCAGATAATCGGGGGCGTCGGGGTACAGTTCAGCCGTGAAAGCGATCTCATCATGGTTTTCGCTCAGGTGCGTTTGGACAAAGCAATCGGGATGCTCGGCCACCAAAGCCCCTGCCATCTCGAGCTGTTCGGGCGTCGAGGTAATGGCAAAACGCGGTGTGATCGCATAATGTGCACGCCCCGTACCGTGCCATTTCTCGATCAGCGCTTTCGTGTCATCATAGCTTGTCTGCAGCGTGTCCCGCAGCCCATCAGGCGCATTGCGATCCATCATCACCTTGCCGCTGATCATGCACATATTGCGCTTTGCGGCCTCTGTGAACAGTGCCTCGACCGAGCCCGCGTGAACGGATCCAAAGGCGACTGCGGTTGTGGTACCGTGACCGGTCAGAAGGTCGCAGAAATGCGCGGCCATCGCGGCGGCATGGGCGTCGTCTGCAAAGCGTGTCTCTTCAGGGAAGGTATAGGTGTTCAGCCAGTCCAGAAGCTGCGCGCCCCACGAGGCAATCACCTGCACCTGAGGAAAGTGAACATGCATGTCGATAAAGCCGGGCATCAACAGATGCGGGCGGTGGTCGATCACCTTTGCATCCGGCGCGCGGGCAGAAATCTGATCATAAGGACCGGTCGCGTCAATCTTGCCGTTCGCGATCAGGATCGCGCCATCTTCTAGGTAGTTGTAGGCCTCGGTGTCGGTCTCGTCCAAAGGCCTCCTGTTGAAGTCGAGCGTCCGCCCGCGCAGAAGCGTCCGTGGCTGTGTGTTGGTCATTTTCAAATCCGGTTCATTTGCTTTGAGTAAGCGGAAGGCAGAGTGGGCCGACGGTACACGCCGCGGCCCACTCCTAGTTGCAGGGCGTTATTCCGCCGGCGTGGTGGGGGCTTCCTCGACCACGACGTTCTCGTTCACCAGCTCGTCTTCCTTGTGGAAAAGCGGGTAGATGTAGAGGAACGCCGCCGAGATCAGGTAACCCGCAGAGACGCCGCTAAGCTCGGGCCAATGCAGGCTGGCACCGTGGATGATGCCGAAGGCCGACATAACTGCCGCCGCCAAGGCGAATCCGCCTGCGTTTTTGAAGTTGCCGTCGATGACGCTGGCCACAATGGCACCCCAGATCAAACCCGTCAGGATTGCACCTTGGGATAGCGCCAGATGACCTTCGAAATGGGCCCCCTGCTGCAAAAGCGCAGCGGTCAATGCCTCATCACCAAGCTGCGGCAATCCTGCGACGCCAACAGCACCAAGGGCACCGATGAGCGACCCCCATTTGACCATCAGGAACGCCGACACGTGCGGCATCATCGCGAAGGTTACGGCGGCCATATGATCGGTCTTCACCGAATGGGCCGTGTTGGTGATCAGGCTCAGCGCCACGAAGACCAGAACCGGCGCGGCAGCGGCCACGGGGATCAGGTTGTTCAGGAACGCCAACATGCCAAGGAACGCGGCCAGAGGGATCACGACCCCCACGCCGATGATATATCCGGCATGTGCCCCCATCCGCTTATAGGCCGGGTGGCCGATATAGGCGGTGGTCGGGAACGGCGAGCCGAAGACAGCGCCAACCATCGTGCCCACACCATCGGTGATCTGGCAGGTGGCGACGGGGTAATGGTCGCCTGCAGCCTCGGCGCTTTCCACGTTGTTCATCGTTTCGATGAAGTTGTAGATCTGCACCGGCACCAGAACCAGGAACAGCTCCGGGTTGGCGAACAGGTGTTGGATACCTGCGATCAAGTCCCCGATATAGGGC
>CALJDH010000201.1 GCA_938023895.1 uncultured Aliiroseovarius sp. | reverse complement strand
TTCACCGAGGTCGTCATCGCCCCCGGTGCATCGGAAGAAGCCAAGGAAATCTTCGCCGCCAAGAAGAACCTGCGTCTGCTGCTGACCGACGGTCTGCCGGACACCCGCGCTGCCCTGACCGCCTATAAGCAGGTGGCTGGTGGTGTTCTGGTACAGGACAAAGACGTGGGTTACGTCGGCATGGACGACCTGAAAGTGGTGACCGAGAAAGCACCGACCGACGAGCAGATGAAAGACCTGCTGTTCGCTTGGAAAGTGGCCAAGCACGTTAAGTCGAACGCCATCGTATACGTGAAAGACCAAGCCACAGTGGGCGTCGGTGCCGGCCAGATGAGCCGTCTGGACAGTGCGAACGTCGCGGCCTCGAAAGCCGAGCGGATGGCTGCCGAACTGGGTCTGGACGAAAGCCTGGCCAAGGGTTCGGCCGTGGCATCGGACGCGTTCTTCCCGTTCCCCGATGGTCTGCTGGAAGCGGCCGCCGCTGGTGGCACCTGCGTGATCCAGCCCGGTGGCTCGATGCGAGATCAGGAAGTGATCGACGCGGCGAACGAAGCAGGGCTGGCGATGGTCTTCACCGGCATGCGCCACTTCCGGCACTAAGCCCATGATGCGCGTGATTGGCATATCCGCATTGGTTGCGTTCCTGCTGGATCAGCTAACCAAGTATCATGCGCTTTACATTCTTGATCTGGACCTCGTCAAAGTGGTCCAGATTTGGCCGCCCTATTTGGTCTATCAGATGGGCTGGAACACCGGCATCAACTTCGGCCTTTTCGGCGGCGCAGACCCAAGCGTCACCCGCTGGATCCTGATCGCAATTGCTTTGATCATCGCGGTGTGGGTCATCTGGTGGGTTGTGAAAGAGCAGGTCGGCAAACTGGGCCAGATATCGGCCGGGTTGCTGGTTGGCGGTGCGCTGGGCAATGTTGTGGACCGCATCTATTACGGCGCGGTTGTCGACTTTCTGAACACTTCGTGCTGCGGAATTCGGAACCCCTATTCCTTTAATGTCGCGGATATTTTCGTCTTTGCGGGGGCCATTGGGCTGGTTCTTTTCGCCTCGTCCAACAAGACCCCGTGACGCGGCTTTCCAGATGGGCTAATAAACCCATAGATTACCTTGGGGATTGGGCGTGAAATGCGTGTTTCGTCTGTTAAATTTCTGACTTTTGGTGTCCTTATTATGGGGTTGGTTGCCTGTTCCAAAGGCGAGCCGTCGCTGATGAACATGCGCGCGTCACAGGATGGGCCGGACGAGTTTGCGATTCTACCGACGAAAGCCCTGCAGGAACCGAAAAACTATACCGATCTGCCGACACCGACCCCCGGTCAGGCCAACTTGACTGATCCGACGCCTCAGGCGGATGCGATTGCGGCACTGGGCGGCAATCTTGGATCGGGCAATCTGCGCCGCAGTGAAGGGGCGCTGGTCAGCGCGGCAAGCCGCTATGGCGTGTCGTCGAATATCCGCGAGGTTCTGGCCGCTTCTGACCTTGAATGGCGCCGGGACAACAAGGGGCGCGTGCTTGAGCGTCTGTTCAACGTGAACGTTTATTACCGCGCCTACGAAACCATGCATTTGGACCAGCATCTAGAGCTTGAGCGCCTGCGCCGAAAGGGTGTCTGGACCCCGGCCGCGCCGCCCGAGATTGTGACCGATCGCTAATGCGTGACAGAATGGGGCCTACGGGCCCTTTTTTGTTTTTGGACCGAGCGCGCGGTTAACGTTGATCACATCTGCGTTGCTAAGGCTTGAAGCGGGTGCTGGGACGTCTAGTTTTAACCCAATACACAAGGAGCATTTCATGCGTTTTATTCTTGCAGGGTTGATGGCTTTGGGGCTGGCTGCGCCCGTGTTGGCCAAGGATGATGTCAGCCATTTCACGCTGGGCAACGGGCTTGAGATCGTCGTGATCGAAGATCACCGCGCCCCCGTCGTGGTCCATATGCTCTGGTATCGTGCGGGTGCAGCAGATGAACAGCCGGGTGTATCTGGCGTTGCGCATTTTCTAGAGCACCTGCTGTTCAAAGAAACCGAGAACTACGAGGCTGGCGCGCTCAGCCGCGTGGTGGCTGAAAACGGCGGGTCGGATAACGCGTTCACCTCGCAGGACTACACGGCCTATTTTCAGCGCGTGGCGGCGGATCGTCTCGGCTTGATGATGGAAATGGAATCGGATCGTGTGCGCAATCTGATCCTGTCCGAGGACGACATCGCGACCGAACGTGATGTGATCTTGGAAGAACGGGCGCAGCGGACCGACAGTGAACCGGGCGCCCTATTCCGCGAGCAGATCAACGCAGCCGCATTTCTGAATCACCCTTATGGGATCCCGGTCATCGGTTGGCGCCACGAGATGGAAAACCTGTCGCGCGAAGACGCGGCGGCTTTCTATGAACGGTTTTATGCGCCCAACAATGCCATTCTGATCGTAGCAGGCGATGTCGCGCCAGAAGAAGTCCTTGAACTGGCCAAAACACATTACGGCCCGTTGGCGCCGACCCCAGATTTGGGCGAACGCGCGCGTGTGCAAGAACCCCCACAGCTGGCTGAACGCCGCATTCGCTTTGCCGATCCGCGTGTCGCGCAACCCTATGTTCTGCGTCGATATCAGGCGCCCGAACGCGACAGTGGTGCCCAGAAAGAAGCCGCCGCGCTGGTTTATCTGGCCGAGATTCTTGGTGGCAACGGGGCGACCTCGGTTCTTGGACGGGCGTTGCAGTTTGAAGAGAAGATCGCGGTCTATGCGGCTGCGGGCTATCGCTCGGTGTCGTTGGATGACACAAGCTTTACCCTGATCGTTGTGCCCACTCCGGATGTGTCGTTGAAGGATGCAGAAGCCGCCTTGGATCGCGAGATTGCGGCGTTTCTTGAGGCCGGCATCGACCTCGAGCAATTCGAGCGGGTGAAGTTCCAGATTCGCGCTGACGATGTCTATTCGCAGGATGATGTGTACGCACGGGCAGAACGGTACGGCGAGGCGCTGACCTCGGGTTTGACGATCGACGACGTTATGGCCTGGCCCGACGTGCTTCAAGCGGTCAGGCCGGAAGACGTGATGGCCGCCGCACGCGCGGTGTTTGATGACCGCAAAGCGGTGACCGGTTGGTTGGTGCCCGAAGGCGGAGAGGACATGTAATGAAACGGATCGCTCTTGTTGTGGCAGGGCTGCTTGCCCTGTCCTTTCCTGCCCGCGCCGAGGTGGCCATTCAGGAAGTCACCTCGGACAATGGTCATGTGGCCTGGCTGGTCCATGAACCGGCGCTTCCCTTCACCGCGCTCGAAATCCGCTTTCGTGGCGGAACGGTATTGGATCGCCCGGGCAAACGCGGGGCCGTAAACCTGATGGTCGGCCTTCTGGAAGAAGGGGCGGGTGACATGGACGCGCAGGGCTTTGCCGAAGCGCGTGAAGCTTTGGCGGCGTCCTATGGATTTGATGCTGGGGAAGACAGCATCGGCATATCAGCGCAGTTTTTAACAGAAAACCGCGATCAGGCTGTTGGATTGCTGCACGAGGCGCTGACCGCTCCTCGGTTTGATGACACGGCGGTTGACCGCGTGCGCGGGCAGGTTCTGTCGCATCTGGCCTCCCGCGCCAGCGATCCAAGCTCGCTTGCCAGTGATGCGTTTGATGCAGCGGCGTATGGGGACCACCCCTATGGCACCTATGATGGCGGAACGGTCGACAGCGTTACGGCGTTGACGCGCGACGATATTGTGAATGCATACCGCGACACGATGGTTCTGGACCGCATTCATGTGGCCGCCGTGGGCGATATTACCGCAGAACAGCTTGGCCCGCTGATGGATCAGCTGTTCGAGGGCTTGCCCAAGACCGGCGCTGCCATGCCCGGCCGGATTGCATTCGGTCTGCCCGGAGGCACCACCGTCATGCCCTTCGACACGCCGCAATCCGTGGCGCTGTTTGGCCATGATGGCATCGAACGTGAAGATCCGGATTTCTTTGCCGCCTATCTGGTGAATACGGTGATGGGCGGACCAAGTTCGTTGTCACGCTTGATGCATCAAGTCCGGGAAGAGCGCGGGCTGACCTATGGGATTGGTTCGTATCTGGTTCCGGTCGACTGGACCGAAAGCGTGCTTGGCCAGTTTTCCAGCCAAAACGCCGTGATCGGAGAGGCCATCGACGTGGTGCGGGAGGAATGGGCGAAGATTGCCAGCGAAGGTATCACGCAAGAAGAGCTAACGGCCGCCCAGACATATATGACCGGCTCGTATCCGTTGCGTTTTGACGGCAATGCCAACATCGCCAACATCATGGTGTCGATGCAGTTGGAGGGATTGCCGATCGACTATATCGCGACCCGGAATGATCAGATCATGGCGGTCACTTTGGACGAGGCAAACCGCGTTGCGTCCGAGCTGTATCAACCCGATGCGCTGCACTTTGTAGTGGTCGGTCAGCCCGAAGGCGTCGTGTCGAATTAAGCCCATTTGCGGAATGGTCGAATCGGACGCGGATATGCTAGTTCTTGTGGTATGCCCGAAGATAGCCCCCATATAAGCCCGGATCAGCCGGTGCGCCGCCCCGTTATCCGCCAGTTGGATGACGCTGCAATCAACCGGATTGCGGCGGGTGAAGTGGTGGAGCGCCCGGCCTCGGCAGTGAAAGAACTGGTCGAGAACGCCATTGATGCCGGCGCCACCCGGATCGAGGTCGCCTATGCTGATGGCGGCAAAACGCTGATCCGCGTGAGTGATGATGGCTGCGGTATCGCGCCCGACGATCTGGCGCTGGCGATGTCGCGCCATGCGACCTCGAAAATCGACGGGTCGGACCTGTTGGACATCCACACATTTGGCTTCAGGGGCGAGGCGCTGCCCTCGCTTGGTGCCGTCGGTCGCCTGACCATCACCTCGCGCGCAGATGGCTTTGACGCGGCACTAATCCGTGTGGCGGGTGGACAGATGGACCCAGTGAAACCTGCCGCCCTGTCCGGCGGCACGGTGGTCGAACTGCGCGATCTGTTTTATGCCACGCCCGCACGTTTGAAGTTCCTGCGCACTGACCGTGCCGAGGCGCAGGCGATCTCCGACGTGGTCAAACGCCTGGCCATGGCCGAGCCGCAAATTGGCTTCACCTTGCGCGATGTCTCGGGTGGCGGCGAAGGCCGTGTGACCTTCCGCGCGGATCCTGAAACAGGCGATATGTTCGACGCGCTGTCGGGCCGACTATCGACCATCTTGGGCCGCGATTTCGCCGAAAACGCCATCCCGATTGATGCCGAACGGGACGGGCTACGCTTGACCGGCTTTGCAGCGCTGCCAACCTATTCACGCGGGGCGGCCGTGGCGCAGTTCCTGTTCGTGAACGGGCGCCCGGTG
>CALJDH010000200.1 GCA_938023895.1 uncultured Aliiroseovarius sp. | reverse complement strand
CACCTCTTGGGCATATTTGGCAATGGCTTTTTCACCGTCCACGCCCAAAGTCGCATAGCGTTTGGCGAATTTCGGCTTGAAGGCTGTGAACAGGCCCAGCATGTCATCGACCACCAGAACCTGCCCGTCACATTGCGCCGATGCGCCAATGCCGATGGTCGGGATCGACACGGCTTCGGTGATTTCGTTGGCGAGACTTTCCGGCACTTTCTCCAACACGACCGAAAACGCCCCCGCCGCTTCCACGGCTTTGGCATCCGCCATGACACGGTCGCGATCCTCGCCCCGGCCTTGCACAGCATAGCCTCCCAGCGTGTTGATCGCCTGCGGGGTCAGACCCACATGGGCCATTACCGGGATCGAGCGGCTGGTCAGAAAGCGGATGGTTTCCTCCATCGAGACGCCACCTTCCAGCTTCACCGCAGCCGCACCCGTTTCGCGCATCAGGCGGGCCGCGTTTCGGAAGGCTTGCTGTGGGCTTTCTTCATACGACCCGAACGGCATGTCGACGACCATCATTGCCTGCTCAAGCCCGCGCTTCACCGCCGCACCGTGCAGGCACATCATCTCCATCGTGACGCCCAGTGTGTCGGGCAACCCGTGCACCACCATACCCACACTGTCGCCCACCAGAACGATGTCGCAATGCGCGTCCATCATCTGTGCGGTCGGCGTCGCATAGGCGGTCAGCACGACCAGCGGCGTGTCGCCTTTACGGGCACGAATATCCGACGGAGTCGGTGCGTTCATCTTAGCCGAGGCGCTCATGGTTCTCCTCCCTGATCGTCTTCAGTGGCAGGGACTATAATGCTGCGGCGCAGAATTTCAAAGGGGAATGACGGCACGTCTTTCCCTTGCCTTGGCCCAAAATCCCGCGTTTCATAGGGTATATCCCGCAGAACGGGTAAGGAGGATCAAGATGACCAACCTGAAACTGACAGCAGGCGCATGGGCGCTGATGGCAACGACCGCTTTGGCGGGCACTGACGCGATCACATTGGGCATGGTGCTTGAGCCGCCAAATCTGGACCCCACCGCAGGCGCCGCTGCCGCGATTGATGAAGTCGTCTATGCCAATATCTACGAGGGTCTGACCCGCTTTGGCCCCGACGGCGCGGTGCTGCCCGGACTGGCCAGTGCGTGGGAGGTCAGCGAAGACGGCCTGACCTATACCTTCACCCTGCGTGGCGGCGTGACCTTCCATGACGGTACTACGATGGATGCCGATGACGTCGTGTTCTCGTTGGATCGCGCGCGGGCTGAAGATTCGACCAACGCACAGAAGGCGCTGTTCAAGGATATCGAAAGCGTGACGGCCGTCAGCCCGACCTCGGTCGCGGTGAACCTGTCCGCCCCGAACGGCAACTTCGCCTTCAACATGGCGTGGGGAGACGCTGTGATCGTCGCACCGGAAAGCATCGGTGATGCGGCGACCGCGCCTGTGGGCACCGGACCTTTCACCTTTGTCGAGTGGGCCAAGGGCGACCACGTGACCATCGCACGCAATGACGCTTATTGGGGCGACGCGCCTGCGCTGGCCAAAGCAACGTTCAAGTTCATCTCGGACCCGAACGCGGCCTTTGCGGCCATGATGGCTGGTGACGTGGACGCCTTCCCGAACTTCCCGGCCCCCGAGACGCTGTCGCAGTTCGAGGCCGATCCGCGGTTCACCGTGATCGTCGGCTCGACCGAGGGCGAGACGATCCTGTCGACCAACAACAAGTCCGGCCCGCTGGCGGATGTCCGTGTGCGCAAGGCCATTGCCCATGCAATCAACCGTCAGGATATCATCGACGGCGCGATGCATGGATTTGGCACGCCCATCGGAACACATTTCGCGCCGCACAACCCGGACTATGTGGATCTGACCGGCCAATCCGCGTTTGACCCCGAGATGTCGAAATCGCTGCTGGCAGAGGCTGGTGCCGAGGGCCTGACCTTGCGCCTGATGCTACCGCCCCCCGCCTATGCCCGCCGTGGGGGCGAGATCATTGCCGCCCAGCTGCGCAATGTCGGCATCAACACCGAGATCAGCAATCTGGAATGGGCCCAGTGGATCGAACAGGTGTTTAAAGGCAAGGATTATGACCTGACCATCGTCAGCCATACCGAGCCCGCTGACATCAACATCTACGCCCGCCCGGAATACTATTTCCAGTATGACAACGCGGATTTCCAAGCGCTGATCGAGAAGCTCTCGGTCACCTCAGACCCAGCCATGCGCGCCGATCTGAACAAGGAAGCCCAGCAAATCATCGCGGATGACTATGTGAATGGGTATCTGTTCCAGCTGGCCAAAACCGGTGTGGCAAATGCCAAGATCAATGGTCTGTGGGAAAACGCGCCCACGCAGGCCAATGACCTGACGGGCGTTAGCTGGTCGGACTGACCAGACCTAAATGCACAGCGAAAGGGCGTCCCAAACGGGCGCCCTTTTACGTTTTCGGCTCATTCGGATTAGGCGTCACGCGGCGCTTCAAAACGGTCTCACGCCAGGTGATGTACGTGACCGCTGCCATGATCACGCCGGCGCCGACAACCACCCAGAAATCGACCGGTTCGGCAAAGAAGATTGCGCCAGTCGCGGCAGCCCAGATGATTTGCAGGAAGGTAACGGGCTGGGTGACCGATACCGGGGCTTCGGCAAAGGCACGGGACATGGAATAGTGACCGGCGGTCGCGAAAAACGCGACCACGGCCAGCCATGCCATCTGCACCAAGCTGGGCGGAACCCAGACCATGATCGCGGCGGGCACCAAACCAATGGTTGCCGTGATCGACATCATTGCCACCACCACACCCGCTGAGGCGTCTTGTGCCAATCTTTTGGCGATCAAATAAGAAATCCCCAAAAAGATCGCTGTGAACACCATCGAGATATGCCCAGCACCCAGTTCGCGTAGCCCCGGACGCAGGATGATCAGCACCCCAAGAAAAGCCGCAACAACTGCCAACATCCGACGGGTCGAGAAGCTTTCGCCCAGAAACACTGCGGCCCCCAGCATCACATAGATCGGGGTGAGGTAGTTCATCGCCACAACCTCGGCCACGGTGATTTGGGTCATGGCGTAAAACCAGCACAGCACGGCCCCTGTGTGCACCACGCCGCGCGCAACAAACAGCTGCCAAACCCGTGCCGAGAACCGCGCCTTGGCAAGTTGACCAAGCGCAGGCAGGACAAAGATCAATCCGAAAACATAGCGCAGAAACGCAGCCTGTGAGGACGGCAGCTCTTGCCCCACATATTTCACCAGCGCGTTCATCATCACGAAAAACAGGCCTGCCGACAGCATCCATGCGATCCCGTACGCGGGGCGGTTGTGTGATGTCTGTGGGCTGCTCATCCCGCGACATGACACCGAATTGGATCCAAAAACAAGAGACCCCGACGCAGAGAAACCGCGCCGGGGTCTGAATTCTTTCCAAAGTAAAGCTTACAGCTGCGCCATCACCTCGTCCGAGGCTTC
>CALJDH010000199.1 GCA_938023895.1 uncultured Aliiroseovarius sp. | reverse complement strand
GAAAGCTGTAACCGCGTGCGGATGAGCTGCACAGGCCAGCTTTACACCTGCCTCGGCCATGACGGCATGTCAGACCTGCGTGCGCCCTTGCGATCTTCGGAAAGCGACGCAGTGCTGATCGACGCCATCCACGCCGCGATCGGGCGCAAACCCAAGGGACATGATTTCGACTATAGTCGTCAAGAAATTCGCGGCCAAACGATCCGGCACATGAACCACACAGGCGGCTAACACCCTTATTTTCTTACCAGAAATATCCTGGGGTGAATTGGCCCCAGGCCAAGAGGGGCAAAGCCCCTCCCCCTACGACACATCAGCCAATCGGCATCCGGCTTTCCGCCAACTCTGCCCACCATGAACAGCCCTGCGGGATTGCTTCGTCATTGAAGTTGTATTCCGGATGATGAACCATAGCGGTATCCCCATTCCCCATCAGAATATAGGCGCCGGGACGTTCTTCCAGCATGAAGGCGAAATCTTCGCCGCCCATGACATAGGGCGCCTCAGAGCAGTCGCCCGACACCTTGCGTGCAGCCTCGGCGGCGAATTCCGTCTCGTCACCATGGTTCACCATCACAGGATAGTTCCGCTCGTACCGCACTTTAGCCTCGCCGCCAAAGGTCGCAGCGATCCCATTGCAGATCTCGGCAATGCGCGTCTCGGCCAGATCGCGAATCTCGGGCGATAGGGTGCGCACTGTCCCTTTTAGCTGCACCGATTGTGGGATCACATTGAACGTGGTCGAGGACGTCTCGACCGAGGTGATCGAGACCACCACCTGCAACGTCGGGTCCGCATTGCGCGACGCAATGGTCTGAAGCGCGGTCACCGCTTGTGCGGCCATCACCACGGGGTCAATCGTGTCATGAGGTTTCGCGGCGTGACCGCCACGCCCGATGAACTGGATGTCCAGAAGATCGGCCGCCGCAAAGAACGGACCGGGGCGGATCGCAAATGCCCCCAAAGGCTGGCCCGGCCAGTTGTGCATCCCGTAAACCTCTTGCACGCCGAACCGATCCATCAGTCCATCTTCACACATGACACGGCCACCGCCCCCACCTTCTTCGGCGGGTTGGAAGATCACCACACAGGTGCCGTCAAAGTTCCGGGTCTCGGCCAGATACTGCGCGGCCCCCAACAGCATCGCGGTGTGCCCATCATGGCCACAGGCATGCATCTTTCCGGGCGTTTTGGAGGCATAGTCCAACCCGGTTTCTTCATGGATCGGCAGCGCATCCATATCGGCCCGCAGACCGACTACCTTGCCCGACTCCGTCTTGCGCCCGCGGATCACGCCAACGACGCCCGTGCGCCCGATGCCTTCAAACACCTCGTCGCAGCCAAACGCGCGCAGCTTCTCAGCCACGATGCCCGACGTGCGGTGAGTATCGAACAGCAACTCGGGATGTTCGTGGAAATCCTGACGCCACGCGGTGATGTCCTTGTGAAGCTCGGCAAAACGGTTTCGGATCGGCAAAGGATCATCCTTTTCGTTGTTGGGGGTTCGCAGCGCTTAGGCTTTTCAGACAACAATGCCCAGAAACCTACGGTGGCTCAAGACACGTCTCTGCGAAACCCCCTGTCACGAATATCTGAACGCGAATACTTTGAGGCCGACTACACCTTTGAATTCTACCAAAATTAGAAATGCAACAGCATGGCGATTTCATCGAAACCCGTCTCCGCCCCCTTGCAACTGGCCTGCAATACAGTGTCATATTGTTCACAGGTTTGGCGGCGCGCGACACCGGTGATTGAGTTTGTTTTCTGCCACAAACAATCGAGCTTGCACTGCCTTCTCACCCTTCTTCATCGGGGATGGCTTGCGGATTTACCTAGGGAAACGACCAAGAAATGCCTGCTGCTTTCAAACACCTAACTCTGGCAACACTGAGTTTTTCCACCCTGGCCTCGGCCGCCCTTGCCGAACGCGGCACGCAAGGGGATCTGAACCTGATTTATTGGCAGGCGCCGACTCTTCTGAATCCCTATCTGGCCTCTGGCCCCAAGGATTCCGAGCCCGCGTCGCTGGTTCTGGAACCCCTCGCCCGCCATGATGAAACCGGAAAAATGGTCCCATGGCTGGCTCAGGCGATTCCAACCTTGGATAATGGTGGCATTGCCGCAGATTTGCAGTCGATCACGTGGGCTTTGAAGCCCGGGATAACGTGGTCTGATGGCAGTGATTTCACCGCCGATGACGTGGTCTTTACCGCGAATTACTGCATGGATGCCGACAGCGGCTGCCAGATGACCGCCAAGTTCACCGATGTCGAAAAGGTCGAGGCGCTGGATCCCCATACGGTGAAGATCAGCTTCTCCAAGCCCAAACCCTACCCTTATGCGCCTTTCGTTGGCCTTGAGGTTCCTGTCCTGCAAGCTGCCCAGTTCGCGGACTGCATGGGCACAAAGGCGTTGAACTGCTCGACCCAGAACCTCGCCCCGATTGGCACCGGCCCCTATCAGATTACAGATTTCAAACCGGGTGATGTTGTCACCTATGACATCAACCCCAACTTCCGCGACGCGAATAAGCCGGGCTTTTCAAAGGTGACCATAAAAGGTGGCGGCGATGCCTTGGGCGCGGCCCGTGCGGTGCTGGAAACCGGCGAGTTTGATTATGCGTGGAACCTTCAGCTGGACCCGCAAGTGTTGGATCAGATGAAATCCGCAGGTAAAGGTCAGGTCGTGTCGTCCTGCGGGACCGCTGTTGAACGCCTGCAAGTCAACCTGACCAATTCAGCAGCCGATCTGGGCGACGCACGCTCGACCCGTGATGGCGGCGCGCACCCCTTCCTCGCCGATCCGCGCGTGACCAAAGCCCTGTCCTTGGCGATTGATCGCAACACCTTGATCGACATCGCATACGGAGACGCCGGGCGCCCCACATGTGACGTGCTTGCCGCCCCGGCCATCTATGCCTCGGGCGCAAATGACGCCTGCCTGACACAAGACCTAAACGCAGCCCGTGCCCTGCTGGACGAGGCTGGCTGGACCGACACGGACGGCGACGGCATCCGCGACAAGGACGGCGTGTCGATGAACATGCTCTATCAGACCTCGGTCAACCCGGTGCGCCAGACCACGCAGGACCTGCTGAAAGCATGGTGGGCTGAAATCGGCGTTGCGACCGAGCTGCGCGCCATCGCGCCTGCCGTCTTCTTTGGCGGTGATCAATCCAGCCCGGACACCTATCAGAAATTCTACGCTGACCTCGAGATGTTCACCAACTTCTTCCCCGGCAACGATCCCGAGCCCTATCTGAATAACTGGGCCTGCGCCGCAATCCCAACGCCCGAAAACGGCTGGTCCGGCATGAACGTGCCGCGCCATTGCGACCCCGAATACGACGCCCTGCTGGCCAAACTTGGCAACACGGTGGAGATCGACGAGCGGATTGCGATCTCGAAACAGCTGAACGACGTGCTGATGCAGGCGGGCGCGTTGATACCGCTGGTGCACCGTGGCGAGGTCTCGGCCCATGCCAATTCGCTTGAGGGCGTTCGGATGAATGTCTGGGACAGCGAACTTTGGAACATCGCGGACTGGACCCGCGCCGAGTAAGACCGCTAGACTGGCGGTGCGGCTAATTTCTGGCCGCGCCCCGGAACCAAAGGCCGTCGACCGCCCATGTTAACCTATTGTTTGCGCAGGCTTGCTTTCTCGGTTCCCGTGCTGATTTTCATCAGCTTCGCCATCTTCCTTCTGATGGATATGGCCCCGAACGACCCCACCGCCAATCTGCCCATGTCGATCCCCGCCGAGACCCGCGCGCAACTGCGCGAGGCGTTGGGCATGGGGGATCCGCTGGTGACCCGCTATCTTCTTTGGTGCAAACAGTTCTTTATCCATGAACCGCTGAATTGGCTGACGAACCTGACAGGCCTCAGCTTCGGAGACCCGGACCGATTGCGCGTCCTCAGCTGGTCTTCACGCGCCCCGGTGGTCGAGCTGATTGCCGAGCGCCTG
>CALJDH010000198.1 GCA_938023895.1 uncultured Aliiroseovarius sp. | reverse complement strand
CGAGATGGGGATCGGCAACACGACCTCTGCCGCTGCCCTGTTCTTAGCACTTTATGGTGGTGAGGCCGAAGATTGGGTCGGACGTGGCACCGGCGTGGATGATGACGGGTTGGCGTTGAAAGCCCGCGTGATCCGCGAAGGCTTGTCCGCCAACGCCTCGGCTGCGGGCAACGGGCTGGAGGCACTGCGTTGCCTTGGTGGCCGTGAAGTGGCCGCGATGGCGGGTGCCATGGCACGCGCGCGGGTGTTGGGTGTTCCGGTCATCCTTGACGGCTTCATTTCGACCGCTGCTGCGGCCTGTCTGCATGAAAGCTTGCAAGGTGCACTGGATCACGCAGTCGCCGGCCACGTCTCGGCTGAGCTGGCACATGCCAACGCCTTGGAACGCATTGGCAAAGAGCCTCTTCTGTCATTAGGCATGCGCCTTGGAGAAGGCTCGGGAGCCGGGGTTGCGATCAACATCCTGAAAGCCGCCATCGCGTGCCATTCGGGCATGGCGACCTTCGCCGAAGCCGGCGTGTCGGACGGCTAGTCCCCATAGATAATCAACGAAAAACGGGCCGAAGCGTGAAAGCGTTTCGGCCCTTTTGGGTTTCAGCGCACGAAGCGCTAGCTGAAGGGCAGGACGTTCAGCGTCACGGTCCGGCCGCCTTTTTGATAAATTAGCTTGGTGGTCGAGATCGAGACCACTTTCCCCCCGTCCAACCGGCTTCCGACGCCAACTTTCACATAGCGCCCCGAAGGCATACGCACCAAGGCGCGGCGGGACGAGGCTGGGCCGTAAATCCCGATCAGGCTGACCTTGCGCAGGTTGATGGCGTTCTTGATGGTGGCTTGTTTTGCAACCGAGGCCCGTGTGGGGATCGACGGTCCGGCGGTCTGAGGGGCGGCTGCCACGGCCACGCTTCCATCGGATGCTCCACCATTCGGACGGGCCCGTGCCACGATGCGCGAGAAGTTCGAGGGGCGCGCTTTGGGCGCGGTCGAGCGGGATACGGCCAGAGCTGTGGGTGCAATGCCTGCCGCTGCGGCGTTCTCGCCCGATAGGGCGGCGGCAATGGCGTCAGCCTGTGCTTGTGCCTCAGCCTGCGCCGCTGCAACGACTGCTTCCGGTCGCCCGCGCGGACGCAGTTGCGCCAGTTCAGTCCGCGTGCGGCCACCTAGCAGAAGGCGTTCGTTGCCTTCAATAATGCCTTCAGGGCGTGCGCGGGGACGGATCGTCGGCGTAGACTCAGCCGCTTCGGTCGCAGCATCCGCAGTATCGTTCGTCGAGGCCTCCTCTGTCGATGGCTGGCTTTGCTCGGGTCGCGAGGCAGGGGGGGGGATGACATCTGGGCGCCCAGCGATGACCAAGGCACCTTCCGGAGTCAACGCACCTTCAGGGGTGGCTTGAACCAAGCCGCGTTCATCCAGATTGAACACGGTGCCAAGTGGCGGCGGCGGGTTGGTATTCGGAAGCGGGCCACCCATCTGGTCCGCCCGGAAGGGGGTCAGCGCAACAGCGTCATGGCCGACCGTTTGCGGATCGATCGAGGCCACATAGAGGTCATCAATCCGTCCCGTGCTGGCGTCGCCCAGCGGGTCGGGCGCGCGTTGCCAAATCCCGGTTGCGGCATAGCGTGCCTGCGCAGCCTCTTCGGATAGAGGTTCAGGAAGTTGGCCGCCCAGTGCCTCATCCCCTTCGACAAGGGACGGATCAATCAGGGCGCTGTCAGCGCCAAACACCTCGTTGCCTTCAATGTCGGACTGCGCGGTGTTGATGGCAGATTCAAACTGATCGATCTGGCTTGAGTCGCGCACAGAGGTTGTGTCCGACAGGAACAGCATCGACCAAATGATTAGAATGCCTAAGAAAATCAGAAGGCCAAGGATAAGATAAAGCGCCAGAAAACGGGGTTTGCCGCCAATCTGCTGGGTTTTCCGGGCTCCGAAGATGGTGAGCGCCTCGGCCTCGCGCGACCAACGGCCTTTCGTGGCGGGAGGCAGGTCGTCTTCGTCGGTAACCGGTGGGGGGGCGACGGCGGTGACTTGCGGTTCTGCAGCCGCCGCCGGCTTGCTGCTTCCTTTGCCCAATATCTGCCCGCTCAACTGGGTCAGGCCCGTCGCACGGCCAGATTTCTGATCTGTATCAGCCGAGGCATTTTTGCTTGTGCTTGGGGACGGTATCTTGCTGGCTGTCTGGCGACCAAGGGTTCCGGCGCGCTCAGCAGCGGCAGTCAGCCCCGCAGCACCTTTGCGCGCTGCCTTGGTCAGGCTTTCCTTGCCGCGTTCGGCAGTAGCTTTCGCCCTTTCCGTTTTGGATGGCTTTGGGGGGGGCTCGAAGGCCACAGGCGCGGTCACAGGTACATGAACTGTAGATGGAGGCGCAGGAGGAATGGCAGGTTTGTTTGTCTGGGCGGCGGCCGCGGACGCAGTCAGACCAAGGGACAACCGAGCTTCGGCAGGCAACGGGTCTGGCTCAGAAGGGGTCTCGGCAGGGGCTTGCGGAGCGTTCTCGGTCTCGGCATCGGTTGACCGGCTGGACGCGAAGCCAATGACGGGTGCCTCGTCGGCATCTTCAGACTCGGGCGCTGGTGCTTTGGGGACAACTGGGTCCGATACAGGTTCTTCTGACGAAGCGGGCGTGGGTTTTGATTTTTTCTGCTTCTTGACGGCGCGTGGCTTCGGCGCGTCGTCCTCTTCCGTGACCGGCACGTCTGGCGTCGGTGGGAAGGGGGCTAGCTCGGGAATGTCGCCAGCAGTTGTTGGTGCGGGCGTATCTGGTTTCGTCTCTTCCACAGCGAGGGGTGGATCCTCGGGCCTTGGAGGCAGGTCGTCCTGCTCTGTGACGGATGCAATCGCGACCGGCTCGGTGTCCAGAAGCTTGGGAACCGGACGCTTTTCGCGATCCAGAATCGTCGTGCTGCCTTCCAATGATCCGAAATAGACCTCGCCCGAAAACGCGCCTTTGGGGCGTGCAACAAACCCCAATGGGTTCATCGCGTGATCTTGCGCAAAGCCCAAAGCTTCGTCCAGCGTGACACGGGCGACAACGGCCACGTGAACCATCGCCTCTTCGCTGCCGTCCGGTTGCCAGTCAAAAACAAGATCCTCGACCGGGTAGGGTGTCAGCCCGTCCAGCCCCTCGCGAATCCGCGCTTCACGCGTCGCATCGTCAGGTCCGGGCGCCGTCATCGAGGTGAACAGGATCTGCGTCCCGGGCACGATCAACTTGGTTGCAAACACATTCGAGCCAAGCGTCGTGGCAGTATCGCGAAACGCAGTCAATGCTGCGGTTAGGTCAGGATCGTCTAGTGCGACCTTGCCCACAAGCTGCCACCCGTCCTTGCCGCGATGGACAAGACCGATCCCATCGGGATTGAGATCAAGCGCAAAGCTTGGTTTCATGCAGCCATGTCCCCTTCGAAAATACCTGGCGTCAGGCACAGCTTTTGCGGCCTTGCAACCGCTGAATACAGGATTGAAACTACAGCAGGAAATTGCCCATGGAAAGGGGGCGT
>CALJDH010000197.1 GCA_938023895.1 uncultured Aliiroseovarius sp. | reverse complement strand
AAGTTCACGGCGTATTCCGCGCCGCGATAGATTTCGGTGTGACCCGACTGGGCCCCAAAGCCCTTGATTTCAGAAACCATCATGCCGGTAACGCCTACGGTGGTCAGAGCCTCGCGTACGTCTTCCAACTTGAACGGTTTGATCGCTGCAATGATCAGTTTCACGTTCTTTCCTTTCCCTTTTCGGCATGGCGCGTTCACCATGCGCTTGGGGCAAGTCAGACGCCGCAGCGCAGAAAATTGCACGGGAACGGGTATAAATTGGGCAGGAAAGCTGACCTGAAAACCGGCCACGCCCGGAAATTGACGCGATTGCCTAGGACAGTGATGAAAAATGCGGCAGCGCGAAAAGTCGCGCGCTAACAGGCTTGGGGCTACACTTGCCCGAAACGAATCGCTAAGTCACAAATGACAAGCCCAGAGCAAACATCGAGCAGACCCGGACGAGTATCATGAGCCAATCTGGCCAGAAACGCCCCCCTTTGGTGGCAGACAAGCGTTATCCTGCGAAAAAGGCGGCGCCCAAGAAGCCTGCGCGCAAGACAACGACCACCAAGCGCAAGGCAGCGCCGAAGCGGCGCGGCGGGGGCGGCGGCGGGCCGAAGAAGCCACGCTCGATCTTCATGTGGCCTTTCGTCCTGATCGGCTGGGTGTTCCGGCTGTTCTGGCGTTTGATGTGGAAGGGCGCACTAGTCACCGCGCTAATCATCGGGCTAGCCGTGTTCTACTTCGCATCCACCATGCCCGAACTGAACGCGATGCTGGACGGTCGGGCCAAGGGATCTGTCACCATTCTAGACCGCTATGGCGAGGTCTACGCCTGGCGCGGGGATCAGCGCGGGCGCACCATCACCACGGAAACCGTCAGCCCGCATCTGAAGAACGCCGTGGTCGCGACGGAAGACAAACGGTTCTACGGCCACTTCGGCCTCAGCCCGCGGGGGATTGCCAGCGCGGTGCGGATCAACTTGCGCGAAGGACGTGGACCTTTGTCGGGTCACGGCGGCTCGACCCTGACGCAGCAGGTCGCCAAGCTTCTATGCCTTGGCGTGCCCTATGATCCCGACCAGTGGAAGAACGAAGCGGCCTATGAAGCCGACTGCCGCCAAGGATCGCTGTGGCGCAAGATGAAAGAAGCCGTCTATGCGATGGCACTGGAAACCAAGTTCACCAAGGACGAGATCCTGACGATCTATATGAACCGCGCCTATCTTGGTGCGGGATCGTTCGGGTTTGACGCGGCCTCGCAACGCTATTTCGCAATCCCCGCGTCCGAGCTGAACCCGGCGCAGGCCGCAATGCTGTCGGGCATGCTGACGGCGCCGTCACGTTTTGCACCGACCAACAACCTGAAACGCTCGCAGGATCGGGCAGCAACGGTTTTGCGTCTAATGAATGAACAGGGCTATCTGTCGGACAAAGAAACCGCTCATTACCAACAGAACCCCGCCGTTCTGTCGAAAGCCGCCAAGGCGCAGGCGGGTGGGTATTTTGCGGATTGGATCATGGGCGACCTACCCGCCTTCCTGACCCGCAAAACAACCGAAGACGTGATCATCAAAACCACGCTCGATCCGCGCATTCAAAAAGCGGCGGAAAACGCAATGGCCAAGATCTTTGACGAGAAAGTCTCGGAAGGATCTAAAGCGCAGGCCGCGATTGTGGTGATGAGCGCCGATGGTGCGGTGCGTGGCCTTGTCGGCGGGCGTGAAACCCGTGTGACGGGGGCGTTCAACCGCGCCACGCAGGCGAAACGCCAGACCGGATCAGCCTTCAAGCCCTTCGTCTACGCCGCCGCGTTGGACATGGGGTACCAGTGGGATGATTTCGTCATTGATGAACCCTATTGCCTGAACATCGCGGGATCGGGCGAATGGTGCCCCAAGAACTACTCGAAGAAATTCTACGGCCCGGTCAGCTTCACAGAAGCCTTGGCCAAGTCCCTGAACATCCCCGCTGTGAAAGTTTCGGAAGAAGTCGGGCGCGAGGCTGTGCGCTCGGTCGCATCGATGTTTGGCATCGAAAGCGATCTGGCTGCGGGTCCGGCGCTGGCGCTTGGCGCCTCGGACGGGACGCTTCTGGAAACCACCGGCGCCTATGCGGGCATCCTAAATGGTGGATCATCGGTGACGCCCTATGGCCTGACCGAGCTCAGCCTTGTGGGCGACCGTGATCCCCTGATGACCCAGACCGGCGGCATCGGCGAGCGCGTGATCTCGCGCGAGGCGGCCGCACAGCTGACATATATGATGAACCGCGTGATCGAGGAAGGTACCGGCACGCGCGCGCGGATCGACGGGCTTGAGATCGCAGGCAAGACCGGCACAAGCCAATCGGCGCGCGATGCGTGGTTCATCGCCTTCACGGCGGACTATGTGATGGGCATCTGGATGGGCTATGACGACAACACGCCCCTGAAAGGCGTGACCGGCGGCGGCCTTCCCGCCGAGATGTGGCGCGAAGCGATGGTGAACATCCAATCACAACTGGTCCCCACACCCCTGCCGATGATCCGCCCAGATTTCGTGCCCCAGTTCGACGGGCGCACCATGAACTCGGGCGAACCCGGCTTCCAAGTCAGCCCACAGAACGGTCAGGGCGGCGGATCGGTGGGCGAGGCCGTCGAAGATGTATTTATCGGGGTGCTCCGGTCCATCTTCGGCCAAGGAAACTGATCCAAGAGACACTCAAAGTAAAAGCCCCGGCACATTGGCCGGGGCTTTCTTTATTCTATGGGGCGAAGATCAGCCCTTCTTCAGATCTGCGATCAGCCGGTCCAAATCCCCCTTGCGACGGTCCAGCATCGCGCCGATTTCCTTACGCTCGGACTTCACGATCGAGATGCCTTCGACCTGCATGTCGATGAATTTGCCATTCTTGGCAGCAACGACAAACACAACGTCAAAGGGCGAATGCCCCCGCAGCGTTGTCTTGGTCAGAACCTCAAACCGGGTTTTCACTTGAGTCGTGCTGACAACATCAATGCGCCCACCCTCGAACTCGCGGAAGCGGCTACCATAACGGCGCGCCATATAGGTGCGGAAGGCTTTGACGAAGGCGCTTTTCTGCGCGGCGCTGGCCGACCGGCCATCGGGGCCAAGCGCGGACAGGGCGATGAAGTTCACGTCGGCATATTTAGCGAACACATCTTCGAAACGTTTGATCATCGTCGCTTCGGAGGCGCCCGAATTGATGATCGCGTTAATGTCACGCACAACCTTGCCGATCAGGCTCTCTGCCTGAGACGCAGAGATCGCGGCCAATGCACGCCCCGGCATCGCAGCCCAAACGCCTAGTCCAGCCAGCCCGCCCACAAAGGCGCGGCGTGTCAAAGAGGTCTCGTTACCCATCATACGCATCATAAATATCCTCAAGCTCGTCATCTTCCACTTCAACGCCCAGCTCATAGCGGCGCGAGTCCAGATAGTAGAGCTGCATCAGCTCATAGCCGGTTTCGCTCTCATAGAACTCATCAACAGTGTCGCTGAACTGATAGCGATCACCAAACTTAGACAAAACCCAAGCCGCTTTCGGAAGGTGCTTCACGTCGGTCGGCAAGGCCCAGCTAAGTGGGTTAAACGCGAAGTCCACCAAGATCCCGAAACCATCACGCTCGGTCGATGGGCCAAAGAAGGGAAGAACCACATAGTCCCCTTCTGGCACACCCCAAACGTGAAGGGTTTCACCAAAATCGCTGCCACGCTCTTCCAGACCAATATCGGTTGCCACGTCGAAAATGCCAAGCAGGCCTAACGTAGAGTTGAACACGAAGCGAACCGTGTTGTGGACCGCGTCTTCAACATTGCCCTGTAACAGGTTGTTCGCCACCACGCCCGGCAAAGACGCGTTGTCCGAGAAAGACGAAACCGAGTCACGCACCGGCTGAGGCAGCACGGTCCCATAGGTGTCAGACGCCGGGGACACAAAAATCCGATCTAGCTTGATATTGGCACCATGCGTCCGGCGGTTTTGCTCCGCATGCGGATCGGCATAACCAGAAGGCGCAGGTGCGGTTGCACAAGCACTTAGCCCCATCAGCGCCAGACCAGCCAGCGCCACCACAAATTTTGAATTTCTTTTCTTCACGTGAACTATCGCTGAACTTGGTTTTTCTGCTTATTCGGGCAACACATAATAGATGCGGATCAATTGCACAGATGTTAAGGCTTCCGCAGCTATTGAATGTGACTATTTGGCGACAGGTGCAAGCATAATCCTGCCGAACGTCAGGGACGTTTCGGGCTGCAAGCAGGCGTTTTTGGGACTAAACAGACCATCATGAAACAGAACCAACTGATCCAAGGGCTGGAAGAGCTCAGGTCACAGCGCCGCAAACTGCGTGGCCTGATGTGGAGCGTCGCCCTGTTTTCGGTGTTCGTAAACCTGCTCATGCTGACGGCACCGATCTATATGTTGCAGCTGTATGATCGGGTGCTTGGCAGCCGGTCCGAGGCGACACTGATCGCCCTGACCCTGTTGATGAGCTTTCTGTTCCTGATGATGGGCATTCTGGACTATGCCCGCGCACGCATTCTGGCCCGCGCCGGGGCACAGTTTCAGGCGTCGCTTGATCAGCGCGTGTTTTCGGCAGTCATGCGCCAATCCAGTAAAAATGGTGGCACGACCTCTGGACTTAAGGATTTAGAGGCACTGCAAAAACTGCTGGCCAGCCCGGTCATAACCGCAGCTTTCGACATTCCGTGGACCCCGTTCTTCCTGTTTGCCATCAGCATCTTTCACCCGTGGCTAGGCATTCTGGCCATCGCGGGCGGGGGCGTGCTTATTGGCATTACGGTGCTTAACCAGATCATGACCAAGGGGCCATTGACCAAGGCGACCATCGCGACCCATCACGCAGATCAGATGGCAGAACAGATGCGGGTAGAATCCGAAATGGTCCGTGCGCTTGGCATGTCCAGCGGCGCCTACAAACGCTGGCATCAGTCGCGCGACGTGTCGCTGTTTGAGAACCTGCGTGCCTCGGATCGGTTGGGACAGTTCTCGGCCATGTCGAAAACATTCCGCCAGTTCCTGCAATCCGCGATGCTGGGCCTTGGGGCGTATCTGGCCTTGAAGGGCGAGATTTCGCCGGGGGCAATGATTGCGGGCTCGATCCTGTTGGGGCGCGCCCTTGCGCCGGTGGATATGGCGGTGAACCAGTGGCAACTGGTGCAGCGCGCGCGGTCCGGCTGGCAGGCTCTGGCCGAGCTTCTAGCCGAAACGCCACCGGAACAAGAACGCACCGCTTTGCCGCGCCCCGACGCAAAACTGAGCGTGGACAAGCTGACCGTCATTCCCCGCGGGGCAAATCGCGCCGTTCTGCGACAGGTCACGTTCGACTTGAACCCGGGCGAGGCATTGGGCGTGATCGGACCCTCCGGTTCGGGAAAATCGACGCTGGCACGGGTGCTGACGGGCGTTGTCACCCCCGATGCCGGCACAGTGCGCCTGGGGGGCGCGTCGCTGGACAACTACACGCCCGACGCTTTGGGACGCTACATCGGTTATCTGCCGCAGCGGGTGCAGATGTTCGAAGGCACGATCGCCGAAAACATCGCCAGCCTTGAACTGCAACCAGACGCCGCCGCGGTCGTCGCCGCCGCCCAGATGGCCGGCGCGCATGAGCTTATCCTGTCCTTGCCCAACGGCTATGACACACGGCTTTCGCCCGGGGGCGCCCCCCTGTCTGGTGGCCAGATGCAGCGCGTCGGACTGGCCCGCGCGATCTATGGCGAACCGGTCATTCTGGTGCTGGACGAGCCGAACTCGAACCTCGACAACGAAGGCACGCAAGCGTTGAATAACGCAATCCGTGCCGTGAAGGACCGAGGCGGTGCCGTGATGATCATGGCCCACCGCCCTGCCGCCATTCGGGAATGCGATCTGCTGCTGATCATCGACGATGGCGTCGCTCGCAGCTTCGGTCCTCGTGACGAGGTCCTGAACAAGCACGTTCAGAATGCGCAGCAAATTCAGTCGGCCCAGAACAGTGGGGGCACGCAATGACACAGGATACTCACGCCCCGACCTTTTCGGCCCGCCGCCCGCTGATACTTGGCTTCATCGCCTTGCTGGTCCTTGTTGGCGGATTCGGTACTTGGTCTGTAGCCAGCAAACTGTCCGGTGCTGTGGTTGCCGAAGGGCAGGTGCAAATCGAACAGAACCGCAAAGTTGTTCAACACCCGGACGGGGGTGTCGTGACAGAAATCTTGATCAAAGAAGGCGACGCGGTGCAGGCCCGCGACGTGCTGGTCCGCTTGGATGCCACACAACTGGCCTCGCGATTAACGATCATCGAAGGGCAGTATTTTGAGCTTCTGGCCCGTCAGGCCCGGTTCGAGGCTGAACGCGACGGTGCGGATACCTTAGCATTTGACGACGAACTGATTCAGGCTGCCGCGCGCAATCCGGAAATTGACAGCCTGATGCGGGGCCAGACGCGCCTGTTCACGTCGCGCATGGACGGGATGTCAACGCAGCTTGAACAGCTCGAGAAACGCCAGACCCAGATTTCGCGCCAGCTAGACGGGCTGGACGCGCAGACGACTGCGCTGCGCGAACAGCTCGCCCTGATCCGGGAAGAACTGACAAACCAGCAAGCCCTGCTGGACAAGGGCCTGTCCCAGGCGTCGCGTGTGTTGGGATTGAAGCGCGAAGAAGCTGGCATCTCGGGGCGTCTGGGTGAACTCTCGGCCGCCCGCGCCGAGGCCGAACTGCGGATCACCGAGACAGAGTTACAAAGCATCTCGCTGCAAACAGACCTGCGCGAACAGGCGATCTCGGAATTGCGTGATTCCCGCGCGACGACCCGTGATTTAGCCGAACAGCGCCGCAATTTGCTTGAGCAACTGGACCGGCTGGAAATCCGTGCGCCCGTCACCGGCGTGATCCACGGACTACAGGTCTTTGCTGAACGCGCGGTGATCCAACCGGCGCAGCCATTGCTTTATGTTGTGCCGCAGGACCGCAATTTGGTGATCAACTCGCGGGTTGATCCGCTGCATGTCGACCAGATCTTTGTGGGGCAGACCGTGTTCCTGCAATTCCCAGCCTTCAACAGCCGCGAAACGCCGGACCTGCTGGGCCATGTCACACGTATTTCGGCAGATTCCTTCGTGGATGACGTGACCGGACAGGCCTTCTATCTAGCCGAGATTCAAATGGACGACGGAGAGGTCGCGCGCCTGCCCGAAGGGGCCGTGCTGATCCCGGGCATGCCCGTCTCGGCCTTCATTCGCACCACGGATCGAAGCCCGATCCTGTATCTGGTCGAGCCGCTTTGGGACTATTTCAAGAAAGCCTTCCGCGAGTCGTGATCCCCCGCGACGGGGAAATACCCGAAGGCGTCGGTTTCCCCCTTCCCCTTATCCCAGACGCGGGCTAGCGTCCTGAAAAAGGCCCGGCCCTCGGGCTTGCTACTTGAAAGGATCGCCCGATGAGCGCTTTTGAATCCCGCCTTGCTGAACTGGGCGTCACCCTACCCGACGCCCCTGCCCCCGCTGCCAACTACGTGCCGTACGTTCAGGTCGGAGACCTCGTGCATGTCTCGGGCCAGATCTCGATGAAGGACGGCGCGTTCCTGACCGGCAAGCTGGGCGACGATATGACCGCCGAGCAAGGCGCCGAGGCTGCCCGCAGCTGTGCAATTGCCCTGCTGGCCCAAGTCAAAGCCGCCTGCGGTGGCGATCTGGACCGCCTGCAGCGTGTGGTGAAACTGGTGGGCTTCGTGAACTCGACCGCCGACTTTGGCGATCAGCCGAAAGTGATCAACGGCGCGTCGGACTTCATGGTGGAAGCACTTGGGGACGCGGGCCGTCACGCCCGTTCCGCTGTCTCTGCTGCCAGCCTGCCTTTTGGCGTGGCCGTGGAAATCGAAGGTATCTTCCAGATCAAATGACCCGCACACCCGTCCCGCTACCCCAAAGCTTCTTTGATCGGCCGATTGCCCATCGCGCTTTGCACGACTTGTCGGCAGGCCGCCCGGAAAACTCGCGCGCGGCCATTCGGGCCGCTGTGGACGCGGGCTACGGGATCGAGATTGATCTGCAAATGTCAAAAGATGGGCAGGCCATGGTTTTTCACGACTATGACCTGTCCCGCCTGACCGGTGAAACCGGCCCGGTGCGCCAGCGCAATGCGGTCGAGTTGGCTGGGATCGGCCTGACCGGCGGGGACGAGGGCATTCCAAGCTTCGCCGAGGTTTTGGAAATTGTCGCCGACCGCGTGCCCCTGTTGGTCGAACTCAAGGACCAACACGGTGCCATGGGTCCGCATGACGGGGTCATGGAGAAAGCCACGGCCGAGGCGCTGGAAGGCTATACTGGCGACGTCGCCGTCATGTCCTTCAACCCCCATTCGGTTGCCGAATTTGGCAAGTACAACACCAATCTGCCCATTGGCCTGACGACTGAGGCCTACACAGATGAAGATACCGCGCTTTTGCCCGCCGCCACGCGCGCGCGCCTGCGTGACATTCCCGACTACGACCGGGTCGGCGCGAGCTTCATCAGCCATGATGTGCGGGATCTAGACAACCCGGCGGTGACGCGTCTGAAGGATCGCGGCGTGCCGGTTCTGTGCTGGACGGTGCGATCGCTAGAGGTCGAAGCCGAGGCCCGCAAGATCGCAGACAACGTGACGTTCGAAGGCTATCTGGCTTGACCCATCCTGCCCTCTGCCCCTCAATAGGACCGTGAGCGAAACCCAAGTCGACATCCGCACCCACCAGTCCCTCGATGCCATCCGCGCCGATGATTGGGATGCCTGCGCCTGCCCTGAACGGGCCGATGGCGAGCGGGCATTGGACCCGTTTACAACGCACGCGTTTCTATCGGCGTTGGAAAAATCCGGATCTGTCGGAGAAGGCACGGGCTGGCATCCACAACACCTGACGGTCCACGCCGGCGATCAGGTCATCGCGGTGATGCCGCTCTACGTGAAGACCCACAGCCAGGGCGAATACGTATTCGATCACGGCTGGGCGGATGCGTACGAGCGCGCTGGCGGAAGCTATTATCCAAAGCTGCAATCCGCTGTTCCGTTTTCTCCAGTCACAGGGCGCCGATTCCTAACCCGCCCCGGACACACGCAGATCGGGCAGGCCGCGCTGGTGCAGGGTATGGTCCAGATTGCAGCGGACAACCAAATCAGCTCGGCCCATGTGACCTTCTGCACCGGGGACGAGGCCGAGGCGGGCAAAGCCATGGGCCTGCTAGCACGCGAAGGGCTGCAGTATCATTGGCAAAACGACAGCTACGCGGATTTCGATGCGTTCCTGGACGCGCTGAGTTCACGCAAACGCAAGCAGATCCGCAAAGAACGCCGCATTGCGCAAAGCTTCGGCGGCGACATTCTTTCCCTGACCGGCGACCAGATCCAACCACATCATTGGGACGCGTTCTGGCATTTCTATCAAGACACCGGCGCCCGAAAATGGGGCCGCCCTTACCTAACCCGCGCCTTCTTTGATCAGCTCCACGAGACGATGGCCGAGGATGTGCTGCTGGTGCTGGCCGAACGCGAGGGCCGCCCCATTGCGGGCGCCCTAAACGTGATCGGCCGAGACACGCTGTTCGGCCGTTATTGGGGCTGCGTCGAGGACCACCCGTTCCTGCATTTCGAACTGTGTTATTATCAGGCCATCGACTTTGCCATTCAGCACGGGCTAAGCCGCGTCGAGGCCGGGGCACAAGGCGAACACAAACTGGCGCGCGGCTATCTGCCCGTCACCACCCATTCGCTGCACTGGATCAACGACCCCGGCTTCCGCGAGGCCGTCAATCAGTTTCTTCAATCAGAACGCAAGGCCGTGGCGCAGGATATCGACATCCTGACCTCGTACGGCCCGTTCAAATCCGTGGATGTGTCGGAACACGACTGACACGATCAGCCTTGAATGGCTTCCAGCATCGCCTCGCCCGCCGAAATACCGCACATGCCGGGATTGTCCTCGATATGCAGGATCTGCACCACGCCATCCACCACATAGGCACCATAACGCTTCGACCGGTTGATCAGGCCGACATGCGGCGCGGTGAAATCCATGCCGACGGCTTTTGTGAACTCAGACAGCGCGTCCGACAGAAACAGAAGCCCGGCCTCGGCGGCGCCGGTCGCATCTGCCCAAGCACTCATGACGAACGGATCGTTTGCGGCGATACAGATCACGTCATCCACACCCGCCTGATCCAGTGCTGGCTTCGTGCGGATATAGCTGGGCACATGGGCCGTCGTACACGTGCCGGAAAACGCACTGGGCACAGCAAAGATTACAACTTTGCGCCCAGCCAACAGGGACGACAGGCTGACAGATTCCGGGTCGTCCGCCCCCATCCGTAACAGATTTACATCGGGTAACGTGTCACCAACACTCAGGGTCATTCGCGCATTCCTTACTTATGATTCAGCAAATTGACTTTTGACATCTTTCGGCGCCATGTCATCCAACAATCTTGTGTAGAGCACGAATGCCAATCGTTGCCAAAGCAACTAATTTCGGCCTATCGTCCCCTGACAGAAACGCGGAGAAAACCATGAGCCATATCGTCGTGATCGGAGCCGGGCAGGCCGGAGCATCGCTGGTCGCCAAACTGCGCAACGCGGGCTTTGACGGAGAGGTCACTTTGATCGGCGCCGAAAGCGCGCCGCCCTATCAGCGTCCGCCCCTGTCCAAGGCCTATCTTCTGGGCGAGATGGAACTGGAGCGCCTCTATCTGCGTCCCGAGAACTTCTATGCCGACCAGAACATCACCCTGCGGCTGGACACGCGCGTGGACGCGATTGATGCCGCGGCGAAAGAGGTAGTGATCGGGGACGAACGTATCGCCTATGACCAGCTGGCCATCACCACCGGATCAACCCCGCGCTATCTGCCTGCTGCCATCGGCGGCGATTTGGACGGTGTGCATGTGGTGCGTACCTTGGCCGATGTGGACGGCATGGCGCCCGAGTTCTCCGAAGGCCGCAGCGTCTTGATTATCGGCGGCGGCTATATCGGGCTGGAGGCTGCAGCCGTGGCCGCCAAGAAGGGCTTGAAGGTCACGCTGGTCGAAATGGCCGACCGCATCCTGCAACGGGTCGCCGCGCCCGAGACCTCGGACTATTTCCGCGCGCTGCACGGCGGGCACGGCGTCAATATTCGCGAGGGCGTCGGGCTGGACCGTCTGACCGGTGAGGGCCGCGTGACGGGCGCCACCCTGTCAGACGGCACCGAACTCGACATTGACTTCGCCATCGTTGGCGTGGGCATTGCACCCGACAGCGCGCTGGCCGAAAGCGCGGGGCTGGATCTGGACAACGGCATCAAGACCGACGCGCAGGGCCGCACCTCGGACCCGTCGATCTGGGCGGCGGGCGATTGCGCGTCCTTCCCCTATCGTGGTGAGCGTATCCGTCTGGAAAGCGTCCCCAACGCCATTGATCAGGCCGAGATCGTCGCCCGCAACATGATGGGCGAAGGTGTCGACTATGTCGCCAAGCCGTGGTTCTGGTCGGATCAGTATGACGTGAAGCTGCAAATCGCGGGGCTGAATACGGGCTATGACAACATCGTCACCCGCCCCGGCGACAAGGACGGCAGTGTCAGCTTCTGGTACTATCAGGGTGACACCCTTCTGGCCGTGGACGCGATGAACGACCCGCGCGCCTATATGGTCGGCAAACGACTGGTCGAAGGCGGAAAGTCGCCCGACAAAACAGCCGTGGCCGACCCGGGGACCGAGTTGAAAGCCCTTCTGGCATGAGGATCATCGCAGGCCGTTTTCGCGGGCTGGCGCTGGCGAGTGTCGGCAAAGGGGATGCGGGCGCACATCTTCGCCCCACCACCGACCGCGTCCGCGAAAGTCTGTTTTCCATGCTGACCGGCGGGCGCTTTGGCGATCCCATCGAGGACGCCCGCGTGTTGGACCTGTTCGCAGGCACTGGCGCGCTGGGTCTTGAGGCGCTGTCGCGCGGGGCATCCCATGTCACCTTGGTGGATGACGGGCGCAAGGCGCTGTCACTGATCCGCGAGAACATCCAGAAATGCCGCTGCACGGACGAGGCGACGATCCTGAAACGCGACGCCACCCGCCTGCCGGAAGGCACGCCCCATGACCTTATCTTTCTGGATCCGCCCTATGGCAAAGGTCTGGGCGAAAAGGCACTGGCGGCGGCCATCAAATCCGGTTGGGTCGCGGATGGTGCACTGATCGTGTGGGAGGACAACACCCCCGTGATCCCCCCTGCTGGCGTTACCCAACTCGACAGCCGCCGCTATGGCGACACGGTGATCACGATCTGTGAGTATTCAGAAACGTAAAAGGCGCCGGGCATGGTGCCCAGCGCCTTCGTTTTTTGTTGCAGTGCGATTTACTGTGCGCGTGTCACCGACACGGCGGCACGGGCGTCACGCACCATCGCCTCGCCATCAAGACCTTTGTCGTTCATGTCGGCGATCCACTCGGCAATTACCTCGTCGCCCAGCGCGCGGATCTTCGCGGTTTCGTCTTCCGACAGCTCGGTCAGCGCGTTGCCACTTGCGGCCATCTTCTCGCGGCCAACCACGTCGCCAGTATCGTGCGCATGACCGGCCCAACCCGAAGCATGGAAGCCCGAGTTCGCATCAATCACTGCCTTCAGATCATCGGGCAGGCCGTCATAGACGTCCTTGTTCATCGCCCAGATGAAATAGAGGTTGTAGAGCGACTTTTCGCCCGCAATGTCGGTGTGGCTGTCCGTCAGCTCATCCAGTTTCAGGGACGGCGACATCTCCCACGTGATTACGCCGCCATCGACAACGCCTTTCGACAGCGCCTCGGGGAAGGCCGGAACCGGCATACCCACGGGGGTCGCGCCCAGCTTGTCCAGAAGGCGGGTGGCAGTGCGCGACGGGCCGCGCAGTTTCAGACCCTTAAAATCGGCAACCGTAGCAATCGGTGCACCCTTCTTGTGCACGATCCCGCGCCCATGCATGTGGGCGGCAATGACTTTGACGTCAGCAAAATCGTCCATCAGGTATTTCTGGGTATAAACCCACGCGGCCTTTGACGCCTCTTCACCCGATTTCGTCACCATGAAGGGCAGTTCCATGGCCTCGGCTTCCGGGAAGCGACCCGGTTGGTAACCGGGGATCACCCAGCCACCGTCGATCGCGCCATCGCGGATCAGGTCGTATTGGCTGGTGGCTTTGCCGCCCAGCTGCATTGCCGGGTAAAGCTCGACCTTGATGCGCCCGCCCGAATCCTTCTCGATCTTTTCGGCCCACGGGGCCATGAAATAGGTCGGGTTCGCGGACAGGGGCGACACGAAATGCTGGAATCGCAGCGTGACTTCCTGCGCGGCGGCAGTGCTGGCGGCCATCGCAAGGGCGGCAGCAGCGGTCACTGTGGTAAGGATGGATTTCGGGTTGAAAGTGCGGAAGTTGGTCATTGGCCCCTCCGTATTTCTTATCATCAGCCGCGCAAAGTTGTCGCGGAAGCCCAGCCACCTCACGCGGTTGAGCAGTCAGAACGTAGGTACGAAATGCTGCGCGTGCAAAGGTTAAAAAGCAGGTTTTTCGACCAAAAGAACGAAGGGCGAAATACGTCCCGAATTCAAAAGGAAATTTTGGTGACTAGGGGGAAACTTAAAAAAGTTTCCCCTAAGTAAACTTTGTGATCAACCCCAAGTCGGGTGGAACTTTCCGGCGGGCGACAAGGTAAAGATCTCGCACCCATCCGCCGTCACGCCGACCGAGTGTTCGAACTGCGCCGACAGCGATTTGTCGCGGGTAATGGCGGTCCAGTCGTCAGACAGGATCTTGGTTTCCGGACGACCCAGATTGATCATCGGCTCGATGGTGAAGAACATGCCTTCTTCTAGCACTGCACCGGTGCCGGGACGGCCATAGTGCAGCACGTTGGGTGGCGCGTGGAACACACGGCCCAGACCGTGGCCGCAGAAATCGCGCACGACGGACATGCGCTGTGCTTCGGCGTATTTCTGGATGGCGTGGCCAATGTCTCCGAAGGTGTTGCCGGGTTTGACGGCGGCGATGCCTTCCATCAGCGCATCGTGAGTCACCTGGATCAGACG
>CALJDH010000196.1 GCA_938023895.1 uncultured Aliiroseovarius sp. | reverse complement strand
GTCGAGGCAGCTACAAGTGCTGCGATGCCTTTTTTCATTATGTTCTCCTCCCTGCGCATTCCTCAGCCGATAGCGATCGACTTGGTCGTGTCATAGACAGACCCGTCGTCATCGTACCAAGTGAATTTGAAATCACCGGCTTCATCGACCTTGGCGTCAAATTCGACGTAAGGGTTGGTCGAAATTGCGGGCTCCAGCGTTACGTCGATGACCGACTTGCCGTTGAACTCGCAGGTGAAGCGGTTGATGATCGAACGCGGAATGAGGTTGCCCTCTTTATCCTTGCGCTGACCCGATTCCATCTTGTGGCTGATCAGGGTCTTGATGGTCACAACGTCGCCGGCAGCAGCCGTCTTGGGGACCTTCACGCGGGGTTTTGCACCTTTTGCCATATCTCTGATCTCCTAACTTAGCCGCCGCAGCCGCCGATGGTGACTTTTACGGTCGACGACGCTTTTACGAAGCTGCCATCTGCCATTTTGGCAATGGCGACTACGTCTTGCGTGCCAGCCAGACGAATGCGGGTCGAGGCCGCTTGCGAACCAGCAGCTTCACCAAAGGTGAACTGCGCCACACCCGGAGTCGGGTTGCCAGCAGCCAGAACCAGGATCGATACGGCGCCGGGGGCGTCGACCGAGATCGGAACAGTGTTGCCGTTCTCAGCAATTTCCGGCGCGGTCAGGGTGATCCCGCCTTCGCCGGTTTCAGCGCCGCCGGTGAAGGCCGCAACGGCCTCGTCTGCAGCTGCCAGTGCGCGCATCGGCAACATGGCAACGGCAGTCGCGCCGAGCCCAAGTGCCAGAGCATCACGTCGAGTGAATTTCATCTCTAGTCTCCTGTGAGTGTATTTCTTAGCCCCGATCCGCTCAGTCTTTGAGCGTCATCAGATAGGCAACAACATCTTCAATCTGCTGAGCAGTCAGCAGAGGTTCGACGTCACCTTCATGGGCTTTACCAGTGTAGGCTTTGCCAAGGCGAATGAAGCCTTCGGTCTTGTAGAACGATGGCATGACCGATTCATCAAAGGTCATTTTGGCGTCGACAAGGATGCCGCGCAGCTCTGCTTCGCTCCAGCGATCGCCTGCCCCATCCAGCATGGGACCAACTTCGCCGTGGAACGGCACGTCAGCCAAATCTGTGATTTCGTGACAAGCAACGCAGTTGCCTTGCGATTTTGTCGATACGACCGTGGCGCCTGCCGCAGGATCCCCTGCAACGCCGGTCAGCGATTGGGCCACAGCCCCTTCTTCGAATGCGACGGCGGTGGGTGCCACCGTCTCGGCGTTTGCCGCTCCCAGCCCTGCAATAAGCAGGGTGCAAAGCGAGATCGTTGTCCGCTTCATGTTTCCTCCCGTAACCGTTGTCCGGCCAAACTACGCATGTGAAGCAAGTTTCGCAACATCAAATTCCTTTATTTGAATTATTATTATCTTGCGACAGGCGAGGTGCTTTTTATTGTGATATTTCACAAAATTGATCGAACCCGCCAGAAAGCGCGCTTAACCGACGCTTCCAAGCGCTGGAAACACCTCAAGCAGCCATTGGCCAATCAGGTTGACCTGCCCCGATACGATCAGGATGGCGAACAGGATCAGCATTGCACCCATGATTTTCTCGACCCATGGCAAATACCTCCGGTTCCGGCCAACCCAGGCCAGAAACGGGCGTGCGAACATGGCCGCCAGCACAAAAGGCAGCGTCATGGATAGACCATAGACCGCCAACAAAAGCGTGCCACGCACTAGATCGCCCATTCCGCTGGCAATCATCAGGATCGAAGCCAGCGCGGGTCCGACGCAGGGCGTCCAGCCAAAGCCAAAAGCCAACCCCATCAGATAGGCCCCAAGGATCGAGCTTGGCTGTGTGGGCCCGTCCAGGCGGGCTTCGCGATACAGAAAGGGGATTCGCATGATGCCAAGAAAATGCAGCCCGAACAGAACTAGGATCACAGCGCCCAGATAGCTGAGTTCCTGCTGATACTGCGCAAAAGCCGCCCCCAGTGCCGTGGCCCCCAACCCAAGAAGCATGAAGATCGAGGTGACCCCGAACGCGAACGCAATGGCCGCGATGACCAGCCTGCGTTGTGCGCCGGGATTAATCTTCCCCTCGCCCGTCAGCTCGGTCATCGACAGTCCGGCCATATAGCACAAGTAGAACGGCACCATCGGCAGGATACAGGGCGAAAAGAACGACAGAAGCCCCGCAAGCGCCGCTCCGGCAAAGGATATATCCAGCATCAGGGCTTCCTTGAAATTAAAACATATTCAATTTATCTATTGGATGAAACGAAGGTCAACCAATTGTCAAGAAGTGGGCTCCGGGATGCGGAAATTTACTTTAAGTTTGCTCTCTACTGCCCTGATTGGGTTTGGATTCGCCGCTCAGGCTGCTGAACTAATCATGGTCGAAGAGCCCGGCTGCGCGTGGTGCGCCAAATGGGAAAGCGAACTTGGCGATATCTATCCGAAAACCTCGGAAGGCAAATATGCTCCGCTTCGAAAAGTGAAATTGCATGACCTGAAACGATCGGATGGCCCCGATACGCTTGGTGTGATGCCGTCACGCCCCGTGGTCTTCACACCTACCTTCCTGTTGGTTGAAGATGGCAAGGAACTTACCCGCCTTCAGGGCTATCCGGGCGAAGATTTCTTCTGGGGTCTGTTGGAGCAGATGCTGCTTGAGAACACGGATTACGTCACGCCACCGGCGGATCAAAGCGGAAGCTAGCATTGGGCTGAACGCCCTTGTTTCAAAGGTATTGCAGTCAGAACACGTCTCGTTCATCTGACTGTTACAACGATTGCAATGATGATGACCTCCTATTATTAGGGCGCCAGTAACACGAATGGACCACAAGGACCCGTTAACATGGCACTGCCCGTCATTAAGGAAGACATGTCGACCGAAGAGCTGGATAAGATGATGACCAGCGCATGCGATGCATCGACCCTTCTCAAGGCCATCAGCCATGAGGGGCGTTTGATGATCCTCTGCCATCTTGTAACTGGCGAAAAATCCGTGACCGAGCTGGAAAAGCTGCTGCACGCCCGCCAGGCCGCCGTGTCTCAACAGCTGGCCCGTTTGCGCCTTGAAGGCCTTGTGACGCCGCGTCGCGAAGGCAAGACGATCTATTATTCGCTGACAGATGATCGTCCGCGGCGTATCTTGGAAGTGATCTACGAGCTGTTCTGCTCGATCGACACACCAACGGCTTCGGAACTTCCTAAAGCGGCCGAATAAGGGCCACCCCTTCGCAAGCCTGTCCAACGCCAACTGGAATTGTGAGGTTCCATGTACGACTGGATCAGCGACGCATCACTAGCCGCCATTGTCGGATTGATCGGCGGTGTTCTTCTGGGACTTGCCGCCCGTTTGGGCCGTTTCTGCACATTGGGCGCCATTGAGGACGCGCTATACGCTCGCTCGGGCCTGCGTATGCGCATGTGGGGCGTTGCAATTGGCGTTGCGATGATCGGCAGTCACCTTCTGATCGCAACCGGACACCTGCCCGCGGCTGAAGCGACCTATCTGCGGATCGGTTGGAACCCGATGGCCTCGATCATTGGCGGACTTCTGTTTGGCTATGGCATGGCGCTGTCCGGAAACTGCGGATTTGGGGCACTGGCCCGTCTTGGGGGCGGAGATCTACGCTCATTCGTCATTGTGCTGGTCATGGGGCTGTCGGCCTATGTGGCGATCTCGGGACCTCTTTCAGGTCTGCGCGTGTCGATCTTCCCCGAAAACCCGGTGGATGAAACCGCCCTGCCCTCGCTTGCGTTCGCCATTGAACGTGTAAGCGGCCTATCGGCAGCCTCGGTCGGGATCGTCGCGGGTCTGGTCTTGTTGCTCGCCATGCTTGCGAATCCCGAACTGCGCCACGCCAAGCTCGAACTTTTCTGGTCCGTTATCGCCGGCATTGCCGTCATCATCGGCTGGGGCGGCACGGCGTGGATACTAGAGAACGGCTTTTCGGCCATTCCGGTGGAAAGCCACACTTATTCGGCCCCGTTGGGCGACATGATCATCTATCTGATGACCTCGTCCGGCAACAACCTGAACTTCGGCGTCGGATCCGTCGTCGGCGTACTGGCGGGTGCCTTCATCGGCAGCCTCTTCAAGGGCCATTTCCGTTGGGAAGCTTGTGAAGACCCGCGCGAGCTGAAACGTCAGATTGGTGGAGCCGTCATCATGGGCTTCGGCGCCGTGATCGGGTTTGGATGCTCGATCGGGCAAGGGCTGTCAGCGTTTTCTATCCTTTACTACGGGGCACCCGTGACGTTTCTGGCGATCATCGCTGGCGCTTGGCTTGGCCTACGTCAGTTGATCCAAGGCTTTGCCGTGGCCGAGTGAGCAATCCCTCCAATAATCGTCGCTTTTCGCCCTTTCCACCCTGTTTCACTCGGGTTAGTGTCCGCGCCGAACCACAGGGTATCGCTGGCCGTCAGCCCCCTGCCCCGATGTGCGAACACAGGACGGATTTCCGATGAGCAGCTTCACCCCCAGCCCAGATCACGCGGGTGAATTCCGTCAGGCCTTGGGGCAGTTTGCAACGGGTGTGACCGTTGTGACCGCCGCGTCGGACACCGGCCCGATTGCCATGACGGTGAACAGCTTCACCTCGGTCTCGCTGGACCCACCCCTGATCCTGTGGTGCCCGGCTCATGTGTCCGAGCGTCACGACGCGTTTGTCGCGGCCTCGCACTTCGCCATTCACGTCTTAAAAGAAGACCAGACCAAGCTTGCGCGTCACTTCGCCATGAACGGTGCGGATTTCTCACCGGTCGACCTGATACACGGCGCACATGACGTACCGCTGTTCGAGGACTGCTTGGCCCGGTTCGAATGCGCGACCCACACGGTCCACCCCGGCGGAGATCATTCAATCATGATCGGAAAGGTCCTGCGCGTCACGCTGGCCCCCGGTGCCCCGCTCGCGTTCCAAGCAGGGCATTTCGGTCGCTTTACACCGAACGCCTAACGCTTACGGGATCTGGATCTGCGCGCGGTCAAACATTGCGATGGTTTCGGCCCCGTCATCATAGACGATACGGACTTCGACAGTGTCCACGGATTGAAGCGCGAACTGCTGATAGGGCAGAATATCGGTGACCTTCAGCCCGTTGGGCGTCGGCTCGTCCTCGTAACAGGGCTCGGCCTCGAACTGCGTTTCCTCTCCACCGTTTACGCTGAAATGAATAGCCTCAAGTCCGCAACGCCACGCCAAAAGGTGGGTGAAATACAAAAGGTCCTGCCCGTTGAACTCGCGCACGGCCACCCAATTCGCCTGCGTGGCATTCAAGATCGGGCGCACTTCGGCGGCTGTGGTGAAGTTCTGCGCGGCCACGGGGGCGGCAATCCCGACACAAAGCGCTGTCATCGCAAGAAATTTACGCATCAACTCGTCCTTTAAATATCGCCCGAGACACGCCTGCAA
>CALJDH010000195.1 GCA_938023895.1 uncultured Aliiroseovarius sp. | reverse complement strand
CACTTCACCCTTCACATTGCTGCTCGGGCGATAGCTGACGAACAGCAGGATGTCGCTGCGTTTCACCGCAACGGCACGGCCGTTTTTGGTGTTCACGGTTTCCTTCGGGCTGGAGACGCTCCAGCACTCGGTCGGGTTATTCTCGACGAAAACGCTCCAATCGGTGTTTGCCGACACCCGGTTCGAGCTTTCTTGTGCCATGACACCTGTCGCTGCCATCGACAGGCCAAAGGCGCCAATTGCACCCAAGATCAAACGGTTCATGTCTAATACAGCCTCCGCTGCCTCTGCCTCGGACCGTTGCGCTGTCCCGGCCATCTTAAGTGGCTCTTGACCAAACCGCTCAGGTCGTTTCCATGTCTGCACGCGCAGTCTAGCGCCAAAAGACAGGGTAATGAAAGCCCCGGTGGCGGAATTCCGCGTGTTTCCCGGGTGAAGGAGAGCGATATGAGCAAGGCAGAACGGTTGGTCGAGGTCTGGCGCGGCGGCATTCTGGAAAGCCAGCACCGGGGACATGCGGTTGTGGTCGATAAAAGCGGCGGGATTGTGCATGCCTGGGGTGACCCCGATCAGGTGATTTTGCCGCGGTCCTCGGCCAAGATGTTGCAGGCGCTGCCGCTGGTGGAAAGCGGGGCTGCGGACGCGGCAGGGCTGACCACGGAACAACTGGCCCTGTCGTGCGCCAGTCACCAAGGTGCCGCCATCCACACAGACCGCGTGTCGCGTTGGTTGGCGGATATGGGGTTGGGTAATGATGATCTGCGCTGTGGCCCTCAATGGCCTGCGGATAAGCCCGCCAAGGTGGGTCTGATCAAGACCGATGACAGCCCCTGCCGCATTCACAACAACTGCTCGGGCAAGCACGCGGGGTTCCTGACGCTGAGCCGCCATATGGGGGTGAGCGACCCGGAATATGTCGCGGTGGATCACCCCATTCAGGTGGCCATTAAACAGGCGTTCGAGGAAGTCACGGACGAAATCAGCCCAGGTTTTGGCATCGACGGCTGCTCCGCCCCCAACCACGCCAGCACCCTTCTGGGCATGGGGCGTGCGATGGCGGGATTTGCATCTGCGAAGGAAAGCGGCGACGCGCGTCAGAAAGCATCTGTTCGTCTACGCGAGGCGATGATGTTGCACCCCGAGCTTGTGGCCGGCGAAACCCGCGCCTGTACCGAGCTGATGCGCTCGGCCCCCGGTAAGGTGGCCCTGAAAACCGGGGCCGAGGCGTTCTTTGTCGCCATCATCCCTGAGCTTGAGATGGGCGTTGCACTGAAGATCGAGGACGGCTCGACCCGTGCGTCCGAATGCGCGATTGCTGCGATCTTGGTGAAGTTGGGTGTGCTCGATCCGGCGCATCCGGATGTGAAGAAGCGTCTGAACCCGGATGTGCTGAATTTTGCCGGGCTGAACACGGGCTTCATTCGCCCGTCCAAGGCGGTTTTGCCGCTATAATCCGCCGTTCACATTAAGTCGGTGATCAGCTTCAACGCCATGGCGGATGAGGCGATCACCAGAAGCGGCTTGATCAGGCGCGCCCCGATGCGCGAGGCGAGCGACGACCCGACATAGGCACCCGCCATCTGGGCTACGCCCATGGCCAGCCCGATCAGCCAAAGCGGCGAGAGCACCAGTAGGAACCCAGCCAGCCCGCCCACGTTCGAGGCGAAGTTCAGAAGCTTCGTGTGGGCCGTGGCTTTCAGAATGCCGTGGCCTGCCATCGCAACGAAGGCAAGCATATAGAAGGCGCCAGCTCCCGGCCCCAGCAGGCCGTCATAGAACCCGACCAGCGGAACGAAGGTGAGCGAGAACAGGGCTGGCGTCAGCCTTTGGTGACGATCCACGTCGTCCAAACCCGGCTTCAGCGCGAAGAACAGTGCGATCGCCACCAGTAAAATAGGCAGTACCATCCGGATCAAATCGGTGGGCAGGGCGTTGACAGACAGCGCCCCCAGAAGGGCGGCGACGAAGGCAATCAGTGCGGGTTTGATTTGTCTGCGCAGGTTTACATGACCTTTGCGTGCATAGGTCACCGCTGCCATGCCCGCGCCGAACAGTCCTTGCACTTTGTTGGTGGCCAGCGCCGTCACCGGCGGCACGCCGGCGATCAAAAGGGCAGGGAGGGTGATCAGGCCGCCTCCGCCTGCGATGCTGTCTATGAACCCGGCCACGAATCCAGCAGCCAGAAGGAAGAGCAAGATTTCCGTTGAAAACTCAGCCATCTACGAAGTCTGACTGCGCGTATCCTTGGATATACAGAAGCGCGGTCAGGTCGCCGTGGTTGATGCGAATATCGCATTCTGCCGCGACTGACGGTTTGGCGTGCAGCGCAACACCAGCGCCCGCCAGACCCAGCATGCCAAGGTCGTTGGCGCCGTCCCCCACGGCCATCACATCGTCATGCGACAGACCAAGGCGGGCTGTGATCTCTTTCAATGCTTTTACTTTCGCCTCACGCCCCAGAATGGGCATGCCCACGGTGCCGGTCAGCGCGCCGGCCTCGACGTTCAGCGTGTTGGCGCGGTTTTCGTCAAAGCCCAGCGTGGCGGCGACATGGGCGGTGAAGGCAGTGAACCCGCCGGACACCAACGCCGC
>CALJDH010000194.1 GCA_938023895.1 uncultured Aliiroseovarius sp. | reverse complement strand
CACGGCCAGATCCAGATCGGCATCGTCCATCACGGCCAAGGCGTTCTTCGAGCCCATCTCCATCTGAACTTTGGTCAGGTTCTGGATTGCGGCCGAGGCGATGCCCTTGCCCACCGGAACCGAACCGGTGAAGGAAATGGCGTTCACTTTCGGGCTTTCCACCAGACGCTGGCCGATTTCGCGACCTGCGCCCATGACCAAGCTGAACAGACCTTTCGGGATGTCCTGACGGTTGATGATCTCGGCCAGTGCAACAGCCGAGGCGGGCGTTACGTTGGCGGGTTTCCACACCACGGCGTTGCCGTAGCACAGGGCAGGTGCGATCTTCCACGACGCGGTCGCAGTCGGGAAGTTCCAGGGCGAGATGATGGCGACGGTGCCGACAGCTTCGCGACGCACGTCGATCTCGATGTCGGGGCGCACCGAGTCTGCGTTCTCGCCGATCTGACGCAGGCATTCAGCCGCGTAGTAGGTGAAGAATTGGCCAGCGCGGTAAACCTCGCCTTTGCCTTCCGCGAAGGGTTTGCCTTCTTCACGGGCCAGAAGCGTGCCCAGCTCTTCACAGCGGGCAATCAGCTCGTTGCCGATGGCGTTCAGAACCGCTTGCTTGCGCTCCATGCCGTAAGCTTCCCATTCGCGCTGTGCCACTTTGGCTTGGTCCAGCGTGGCCTCCAGCTGGTCGCTGCTAGCCTGCGCAAAGACGCCGACCAGATCGGTCAGGTCCGACGGGTTACGGTTTTCAATTTCGCTTACGCCTGCCAGCCATTCGCCAGCAATCAGGTTCTTTTGGATATCGGTCATGGAAGTGTCGCCTCACACAGAAGTCAGTTTCGTTGGGTATGGACTTTTTACCATACTTCAATCAAACTCAAATTCCTGAAGGTTATTTCAGATAAACTGAAGTGTGGTCACTATGGCGCTTAAAATCGAAATGCTGCGCGGCTTTGCCACCGTCGCCCGCAGTGGCAATCTGAGCGACGCGGCCCAGACGTTGGGGCGTACGCCCTCGGCTGTGTCGATGATGCTGAAACAGCTGGAAACCCATCTGGGCGAGCCGCTGTTTGAAACCGACCGCAAAAGCAAGCTGACCGCGCTGGGCACCTTCGTTCTGGAGCAAGCCGAGCGCGAGCTTCAGCAGTTCGACAACACAGTAAAAGCGATCGAGGGCTTTGCCAGAGCCACCCACGGCCATGTGCGCATCGCAACTGTGCCGTCCGTGGCAGGCACCATCATGCCGCAGGTTTTTTCTCGCCATATCAATGACTACGGCAATGTCGATATCGAGTTGCGCGATATGGATTCCAGTTCAATCCTGCACGAACTTGACCGCGACCGGATCGATATCGGCATCGCGACGATCGGCCAGCAAAGCGTTGGGCTGAACAGCCAGCACCTTCTATCCGACACGTTTGGCGTCATCTGTTCGCCCACCCATGCCTTGGCGCAAGACACGGGCCCAGTCACGTGGGACGTGTTGACCCAAGAACGGCTCATCGCGAACTCGCTTTCGGCTGGGATTAGTGCTGATGCGTCGATCCTTCTGCATGAGAAGGCGCTGCTGTCGGCGCACAACCTGACCTCGATTATGGCGATGGTTCAGGCCAATATTGGAATCACAATTCTGCCTGAGATGGCGGTCAGGGCCTCAAATTCATCCGGATTGATCTTCCGTCCACTCGCAGAACCGCACGCAAAACGCGAAATTCACATGCTACGCCGGGCTGATTCGACCCTGTCCCCCGCCGCGCGCCTTCTGGAACAGCATATTCTCGAGATCGCTGCCGAGATCTCGCAAGACACAGTGATGGGAACGCTCTCATGACCGATGCACCCGCCCCCCAGCCGCCTCTGACGCTAGGCATCCTGATCTTTCCGGGCTTTCCGATGGCCTGCCTGACATCGTGTATCGAGCCACTGCGCGCGGCCAACGAAATCTCTGGGGAAGAGGCGTTTCGCTGGAAGGTGATTGCCGAAGGCGACGGCCCGATCGACTCGTCAGCCGGGGTCAGCTTTGCCCCGGATTGCACGCTGGCCGAGGCCGGAGAGCTGGATTTTCTGCTGTTCACCGCTGGCCCAAATGCCCGCTTCGCCGCGCCATCGCGCGCCAATGCCGCCCTTCAACGGTACCAGCGCAGCAAAACACGGCTGGGGGCGATCAGTGGCGGGGTGTTCGCGCTGGCCCACACCGGCCTGACGCGTGATAACCCGCTGTCGGTCCATTGGTGCTACGAGGCTGCGTTTCAAGCCGAATTCCCAGACATCCCGGCGCAAAGCACGGTGATCTGCGAAGATGGGGACTATACAACCATTTCCGGCGCATCTGCTGCCTTCGACCACATGTTGTCGCTGATCGAGGCACGACTGGGCGGCGACATCATGGCCGAGGTCGCCTGCTGGTTCCAGCACCCCTATATCCGCAGCGCCGCCGCCGCGCAGAAGACACCGGCACACGATACGGCGAAAAGTCAGGACTTGCTGCCCAAACAGGTCGAACGCGCGATCGAGCATTTCGCCGAGCATATCGAAAGTCCGATCCAGATCAGCAGAGTGGCCGAAGCGGTGGGCGTTTCGACCCGCTCGCTGGAACGCAGCTTCAAGGAAGCTACGGGGCAGAGCCCGCTGAAGTACTACCGGAAAATGCGGATGAATCAGGCGCGCCAGCTGGTGCTGTATTCCAACACACCCGTGACCGAGGTCGCGTTCATGGTCGGCTATGCCACCCCCGGCGCGTTTCTGCGGCACTACCGCGAAAGCTTCGGGATGACACCGATTGCAGACCGGCGGGCCAAGAATTCGATGCGGGTCAA
>CALJDH010000193.1 GCA_938023895.1 uncultured Aliiroseovarius sp. | reverse complement strand
GCGGTCTTTGTGTTCCAGATGCGGAACCGCGTTGAACTGGGTCAGCGTCAATCCGGCAGGCATCAGGCGCATGCGGTGGATTGAGCTGTTCATGATCGGCAGAATGGCACGGGTGAACGGGCCAAGATCCAGCCCCATCACGACCCGCGTCGCCATGCCGATAAACCCGCCGGAGGTAAAGATAATCGCGTCCTCGCCACCTTCAGCAATCTCGTGAATCACCTCTGAAACGCGGGTCTGGAAGTCGTGGAATGTTTCGGGCGCACCTTCGATCTTGCCTTCCTGCCACGCGGCAAAAGTCAGCGGCAGGTGGTCGATGAAATCGCCGTGTCCGGTGGGGTGGGGAATGCCGAATTGGGCGTGCATCCGCTCGGACAGATCGAAATAGCGGACCTCGTCCAGACGGGCGTCTGCGGTGAACTCCTCGGTGCCCCATTCCTGCGCGGTTTGCTGGTGGCGCGTCAGGGTGCCCGTGTAAACGCGGGCGTAACGCTGGCCGGTGTCACGCATGTGTTCGCCCAACCACCGTGCCTGCTGACGGCCCAGATCAGACAGCCGGTCATAGCCCGCCTCGTCCGTGGCGGTGTTGTTCGCTTGTCCGTGCCGGATCAGGGTTATGGTGGTCATTGGCGACTCCTTTCCGCCCATTGCTAGAGAATTGGATCCAATTCGAAAAGGGGGGCTGGCGCAAAAACGATGCCTTGCGTCGGGAATGGCGAACTGACGTCGCGCATTGCATGGTTTATACTGACGTCTGAACGACGGAGGAACGGATGACCGACGGTATCAAATTTACCCTTGATGGGCGCGAAGTTGTGGCCCGCGATGGCGAAAGCATCTGGGATGTGGCTAAGCGTGAAGGCACGCTGATTCCGCACCTATGTCACAAGGATGTTCCCAACCTGCGCGCCGACGGCATCTGCCGCGCCTGCGTGGTCGAGATCGAAGGCGAGCGCACGCTGGCGGCATCCTGCATCCGCGAACCCGCCGAGGGCATGGTTGTCACCACCGACAACGCCCGCGCCAAATCCGCCCGCAAAATGGTGATCGAGCTTCTGGTCGCCGACCAGCCCGAGGAACGCCACGACGCTGCCGCGCATTTCTGGGATATGGTCGATCTGAACGGCGTCGAGCAAAGCCGCTTCCCGAAGATGGACGAAGGCCGCGTGCCACTGCTGGATGACAGCCACGTCGCGATGAGCGTCAATCTGGACGCCTGTATTTCCTGTAACCTTTGCGTGCGGGCCTGCCGTGAAGTGCAGGTGAATGACGTGATCGGCATGGCCGGTCGCGGCCACGATGCCTTCCCGACCTTCGACATCGATGACCCGATGGGGGCCTCGACCTGTGTGGCCTGTGGGGAATGCGTTCAGGCTTGCCCGACGGGTGCTTTGATGCCCGCCAAGGTGCAGGACACCGCGGATTTCGACAAGGAAGTCGAAAGCATCTGCCCGTTCTGCGGCGTTGGCTGTCAGGTCAGCCTGAAGGTCAAAGGCGACAAGGTTGTCTATGCCGAAGGCATCAACGGCCCCGCGAACGAAGGCCGCCTGTGTGTGAAGGGTCGTTTTGGCTTTGACTACATCAACCACCCGCATCGCCTGACCAAGCCGCTGATCCGCAAGGAAGGCGCCGAGAAGGGCATGAACGTGGACCCGGCCAACCCGCTGACCCACTTCCGCGAAGCCACCTGGGACGAAGCGCTGGACGTGGCTGCCAAAGGCCTGATGAAGCTGCGCGACGAACACGGTGGCGAGGCTGTGGCCGGTTTCGGCTCGGCCAAGTGCACCAACGAAGAAGCCTATCTGTTCCAAAAGTTCATCCGTCAGGGCTTTACCCACAACAACGTCGACCACTGCACCCGTCTGTGCCACGCCTCGTCGGTGTCTGCGCTGCTGGAGAACGTCGGTTCAGGCGCTGTGACCGCGACGTTCAATGAAATTGAGAACGCGGATGTGGCGATCGTCATCGGCTCGAACCCGATTGAAAACCATCCGGTTGCCGCGACCTATTTCAAGCAGTTCACCCAGCGTGGTGGCAAGCTGATCGTGATGGATCCGCGCGGCGTGGGTATGGGCCGTTTCGCAACGCACCGCTTGCAGTTCAAGCCCGGCGCGGACGTGTCGATGCTGAATGCGATCATGCATGTGATTGCCGAGGAAGGCCTGCAAGACGACGATTATATCGCTGAGCACACCGAGAACTGGGAGGCGATGCGCGAGCATCTGAAAGCCTTCTCGCCGGAAGAGATGGCGCCGATCTGCGGCATCGACGCGGATGAGCTTCGCGCCGCCGCCCGCACCTTTGCGGCTGGCAAGAACGGAATGATCTTCTGGGGCATGGGCGTCAGCCAGCACGTGCACGGCACCGACAACTCGCGCTGCCTGATTTCGCTGGCGCTGATGACCGGCAATGTGGGTCGCCCCGGCACGGGTCTGCACCCGTTGCGTGGCCAGAACAACGTGCAGGGTGCGTCGGACGCGGGCCTGATCCCGATGTTCTATCCGGACTACAAGTCGGTGAAGGACGAGGGCGTTCAGGCGCTGTATCGCGACGTTTGGGGCGTGGACGAGCTGAACCCGAACCCCGGCCTGACCGTGGTTGAAATCATGGATGCGGTTTACGATCGCAAGATCAAAGGCATGTATATTCTGGGCGAAAACCCGGCCATGTCCGACCCGGATGTGAACCACGTGCGTGAAGCG
>CALJDH010000192.1 GCA_938023895.1 uncultured Aliiroseovarius sp. | reverse complement strand
CAGGCGCGGCAAATAGAACAGGCCCGCCATCCATGCGATCACGGATACGATGTGCAGCGATTTCGTCCAGAAATACGCGTCTGACAGAAAGTCACCCATTCTAAGCCTCTTACATGCGATGCCGCTTCGATCTTCATAAATAATATAAAGAAGAAGAAAAGATGTAGTTGATGTTAGGCCTGTGGATAACGGGGATTATTGATCTGTCCCGTGACTTGTTCACAGGTGGATAAGCGGCGCCCCGGAATCTGGATGGAATCTTTTCGCCTTTGTTTCACGGGTCTTTTCGCCTTTACCATCTGGGGATAAGTGCAGGGATGAAATCGCGCGCTGGGGATTCGCCCACGGGGTGCGACGGGCAAAAACCAACAGTGGAAGAATTGTGAAAACCGTCTTAGTAACGGTCGGACTTATCCAGCTGTTCTGGCGCGGGCCGAGTTATCTGCTGATTCCAGAACAGGATTACACAGAGTTTTTCCACAGGGTTATCACATGACCGCTTCCCTGATCCTGGCGTCCGCTTCGCAGATCCGCGCCGATCTGTTGCGTAACGCAGGTATCGACTTCGACATCATCCCCGCCCGCATCGATGAAGAGATGATCCGCGCCTCGCTTGAAGCCGAAGGGGCCAGCCCGCGCGATCTTGCCGACGCGCTGGCCGAGTTTAAAGCCCGCAAGATCAGCGAGAAACATTGGGGGTCTCTGGTTCTGGGCTGCGATCAGGTGGCCGAGCTGGACCAAAAGGTTTTGTCCAAACCCAAAGACCCCGAAGAAGCGCGCGCTCAGTTGGCGGCGATGTCTGGCAAAGTGCATCGGCTGCTCTCTGCCGCCGTGCTTTACGAAGACGGCAAGCCGATTTGGCGGCATGTGGGCTTGGTTCGTTTGAAAATGCGCGAACTATCAAGTGGTTACATTGAAGACTACGTTGACCGAAACTGGGACAGCATCCGCCATTCGGTCGGCGCCTATAAGCTGGAAGAAGAAGGTGTGCGGCTGTTTGCCAAGGTGGACGGCGACTATTTCAACGTGTTGGGTTTGCCCCTGACCGAGCTTCTGTCATATCTGATCGTGCGAGGAGATCTGAAGATATGAGCGACACACGAATTCCCCTGGCGGGCGTCATTGGTAACCCGATCGAGCACTCTTTGTCCCCAAGGCTGCATGGCCATTGGCTGCGCACGATGGGACTGGCAGGCCACTATATTCCGATGCGGGTCGAGGTGGATGATCTGGAAACGGTCATTCGGACGCTGCCGAAAGCTGGTTTTGTCGGTTTGAATGTCACGATCCCCCATAAAGAGGCCGTACTGAAGCTGGCAGACATCGTCACCGACCGCGCGGCGCTGATCGGGGCGGCGAATACGCTGATCTTCCGCGATGATGGCAAAATCCACGCAGACAACACTGATGGATTTGGATTTACACAGAACCTCCGCCAATCCGCGCCGGAATGGGCGCCGGAAACCGGACCCGCTGCTGTTTTCGGAGCAGGCGGCGCTGCGCGCGCCATTTTGGCGTCACTGATTGAACTTGGTGTGCCTGAAATCCGCCTGGCCAACCGCACCCGCGCCCGTGCGGACGCCTTACGCGCAGAATTTGGCGCCCGGATCGTGGTGTATGACTGGGTTCAGGCGGGCAATATGCTGGATGATGCGGTGACGGTTGTGAACACGTCGTCGCTGGGTATGACCGGAAAGCCCGAGTTTCGTGTGCCACTGGATGGTTTGATGCCGGGCGCGGTCGTGAATGATCTGGTCTATTCCCCGCTGAAAACCGATTTTCTGCAACAGGCCGAGGCCGCCGGTTGTCACGTGGTCGATGGTCTTGGAATGCTTCTGCACCAAGCCGTTCCCGGGTTCGAACGCTGGTTCGGCACACGCCCCGTCGTCGATGACGCGCTGCGCCACGCGGTTCTGGGCGTATGAGCGGGCCGTTTATTATCGGGCTGACTGGCTCGATCGGGATGGGGAAATCCACCACTGCGAAAATGTTTGCCGATGCCGGCGTTCCGATCTGGGACGCGGATGCGGCGGTGCACCGGATATATGACGTGGGCGGTGCGGCGGTCGAACCGATCCGCGCGGTCTGTCCGGATGCGATCATTGATGGCGCCGTTAGCCGCGATGTGTTGAAAGACTGGATGTCGAAAGACGCAGATGCGCTGAAAAAGCTGGAAGGCATTGTGCATCCGCTGGTCGGACAGGACCGGGCGGAATTTCTGGCCGACAGCACCTCGCCCATCGTCCTTCTGGACATGCCGCTTCTGTTTGAAATCGGCGCGCATGAACATGTGGATCTCGTCGTCGTCGTCTCGGCCCCTGCTGAATTACAGCGCGACCGCGTGCTGGCGCGTGGCACCATGACGGAAGCACAATTCGAGACTATTCTGGCCAAACAGGTCCCAGATGCCGACAAACGCGCCCGCTCGGATGTGATCATTCCGACCGAAACAATGGACGGCGCGCGTGCCGCAGTGGACGAGGTTATCGCCCATGTGAAGGAGCAGTTGGATGCGTGAGATCGTCCTCGACACCGAAACCACCGGCTTTGATCCCCAAAGTGGCGACCGGATTGTGGAAATCGGGTGCCTTGAGCTGATGAACCACATGCCGACTGGGCGGACCTATCACCAGTATATCAACCCCGAACGCGGTATGCCGGACGAAGCCTTCAGTGTGCACGGCATCGGCCCTGATCTGCTGGCCAGCCCCCGCCCCGCCGAACCGGGCGAAGTGATCCTGAAAGATAAGCCGATCTTCAAAGAGGTCGGGCAAGCGTTCTTGGACTTCATAGGCGATGCGCAGCTGGTGATCCATAACGCCAGCTTCGACATGAAATTCCTGAATGCCGAGCTGAAATGGATGGGTCTGCCGCAAATCCCGTGGGAGCGCGCTTTGGATACGCTGGCGATGGCCCGCAGCAAATTTCCCGGCTCGCCCGCGTCATTGGATGCGCTCTGCCGCCGCTATGCGATCGACAACACATCCCGGACGCTGCACGGCGCACTTTTGGACAGTGAAATTCTGGCCGAAGTCTATCTGGAACTGATCGGGGGCCGTCAGCCGGACCTTGTTCTGGCGGGAAATCAGGCGACCTCGGGTTCTGGCGGTGCAAACAACGATTGGCGCCCGCGCCCGCGTCCAGAACCCCTGCCGTCCCGGATCCACGAAAAAGAAACCGCCGCCCATGATGCTTTCGTGGAAAAGCTGGGCGACGGTGCAATTTGGAAGAAGTTTCAGTAACTTCTTGGCAGATCAGCTAATCGGAGCGCCTGCCTGCTCGGCCGCAGCGCGGCGTTCGATTTCCTGACGGTACAGGGCCAGGAAGTCGACGGTGTCCAGGTTCAGCGGCGGGAAGCCACCGTCACGGGTCACGTCCGACACGATGCGACGCACAAACGGGAACAGCATGCGCGGGCATTCGATCATCAGGAACGGGTGCAGCTGCTCTTCTGGGACGTTCTCAACGTGGAAGATGCCCGAATATTCCAGCTCCATCAGGAACAGCTGTTCGCCGCTTGCCTTGTTTTTCGAGCCGATCGTGTATTTCGTGATCACTTCAAACTGGTGATCCGTCGGGCGTTTCTTGGCGTCCAACGCAACTTCAACACTGATGTCGGGCTGTACTTCGCCCTGAATGCCTTTTTGCGCCAGAATGTTTTCAAACGACATATCGCGAATGAATTGGCCCAGAACCTGCATCTTAGGCGGAGTGGGGGGAGTCTGTGGGGTGGCTTCGTCGGCCATGTCTGTCTCCTTCAGGAAAAACTGTCGGAGATGTCCTTATCAGGTTGGGAGGGGACCCTCAACAAAGGGTTTCGTCAGAAGGAAATTGACGCTATCAGCGCCGCATGACGACGATGATCCCCACTTGGGTGGACGGCACCCTGACCCCGGTTGAAAAGCTTGAAGCGCATGTGAAAGGGCTTCGGCACAAAGC
>CALJDH010000191.1 GCA_938023895.1 uncultured Aliiroseovarius sp. | reverse complement strand
AACAGCACGTATCCCTTATCCGGCGCGCCCTTCTGGTAACGTTTGAGCACCCGGCGTGCCTCTTCAAAGGGCCAGGCTTTCGAACTCATCGCGGCGTCACGCATTTCGGACATGTGCTTTCCTTTCATCTCGCGCGTCTTGCGCTAAGTGTTCTCCCTAAAGCGTTTCGACATGAACCTGAAGCAGGTTTGTGTCGAAGCGCGGCAAGACCTATCAATGTTGCGGGCATTTCGAGACAAAACCAGAATGTTGGTTTTTCTTGAAACGCTTTATTGCGAAGGGCACGCGGGGTCAATATTCTGCACCGCAACAGAGGAGCAAATCCAAGTGCAAGATATTCCCCATTCCCTGACCCCTCAGGACAGTCTGATTGCCGTGATGATGGCGGTTTCTGCGTCGGACGAAGAGATTACCTCGGCCGAGCTTTTGACCATCGAGCGGATCGTCAATCACCTGCCAGTCTTCGCGACCTATGACCCCGACCGGTTCAAAACCATATCGCAAACCGTGTTCGACCTGTTTGCGGTCGAGGATGGTCTGGATGCGCTGTTTGGTCTTGTGCGTGACAACCTGCCGGAAAACCTGTGGGAAACCGCCTATGCGCTGGCCTGTGACGTGGCCGCCGCGGATGGCGTATTGCAGGGACCAGAGCTGCGCATTCTGGAAGAGATCCGTTATGAGCTAAACATCGACCGCCTGCACGCCGCCGCCATCGAACGCGGCGCCCGCGCCCGTCACATGACGCTGTAAGCTACGTAGGTTTTTGACCACCACGAAAGGGGCCGCTTGGCCCCTTTTTTGTTTCCCCCACCGTGTCCGAAAGGACACCACACGCCCGTGATCACGCCGAACCTTGAAGCTGCCACCCTGCCGCCCCATATTCGGCCTCAACCACACACGCAGCCCCTTGAGCGCGCGCCGATACCGCGGCCACATTCAAGGTTCTACTTTCTAGGACACCCCATGTTGCAAGACTTCAAGATTACCGAGCGTTGGCCCGCTACCCGGCCCGACGCCATCCAGCTTTACTCGCTGCCCACCCCCAACGGCATCAAGGCTTCGACCATGCTGGAAGAGACCGGCCTGCCCTACGAAGCGCACCGCATCTCGATCATGGATGGCGACCAGTTCACACCCGAATACTTGTCGCTCAACCCAAACAACAAGATCCCCGCGATCATTGATCCCAACGGACCAGACGGCAAACCCCTACCGCTGTGGGAGACCGGCGCGATCCTGATCTATATTGCTGAAAAGTCAGGAAAGTTCTTACCCTCTGATCCGGCAAAACGCGCTGAGGTCATCCAGTGGCTGATGTGGCAGATGGGCGGCTTTGGCCCCATGTTGGGCCAGTTCGGTTTCTTCTATGCCGCCGGTGGGAAAGAGTTCGAAGACAAGCGCCCGCTGGAACGCTATCGCACTGAAGCAAAGCGTCTTCTAGGCGTTCTGGACAAGCGTCTGGACGGGCGCGAGGTCGTGGCGGGTGACGACTACTCGATTGCGGACATTGCCATCTGGCCGTGGGTTCGTGTGCTGTTTACCGGCTATAGCGCGGGCGAAGCGCTGGAGCTTGAAAGCTTCTCGAACGTCCTGCGTTGGCACACCATGTGCGCTGACCGACCGGCCTCGAAAATCGCGGTGAATGTGCCGCCAAAGCCCTGACCCAAGCGAAGCCACGACCACAAAAAAGGGGCCGAATGGCCCCTTTTTTTTTATTCCCCGAACAACACCGCCCAGCGGGCGATCAAATCGTGCTGCAGTCGTCGCGACCGCCTGCTCCATCCGCGTGCCCCCTTTGGACGTTCCCGGAACGCCTTCTGAATGGCGCCCCGGCGCGCCATATCTGCCGTGAAGATAGCGAAGGCCAGCTCGCGCCCGTTGGGCGCCGTGACATAGCCCGCCAACGATGACACGAAATTCAGCGTGCCAGTCTTGGCGCGGATCACGTGGCCTCCGCCATCGGGCAACAGCTCGGACTTGGGCGGGATGTTCTTCAGAAGCGGCGCCAGATCACCTTCCGGAGACAACGTCACCAGCGCGCGTACCATGTCTCTTGCTGTCACGATGGATTGATCGCTCAGCCCGCTATGATCCGCAAATCTCAACCGCCGCGTGCCCAGTGCTCTCTTCGACCAGTCCGACATCAGTGCAGCCGATCCTGCAAGGTTCTCTGGCGTGCCGCCGGCCTCGACACTGGCGGCCATGCCGACCACTTCAGCTGTCAGGTTGGTCGAGTATTTCAGCATGCCCTGCACGATCTCGTCGACCGGGGCCGATTCATGCGAGACCAGAGCTTCGCCGTCCACCGCGCCCTCTTGCGCCAGAGGTCGTGGCAGTTTCACGCCCTGCCCGCGCGCCAGCACCTGAAAGACTTCGCCCGTGTAGATGTCGGGTCTCCGGACAGGCAACCAGCGTGACCCGCCTTTGCCAAGCGCTGCCCGCGCGACCGTCCAACTGTCGACGCCTGCCGCGTCCTTATAAGTGAAGATCGGAGACTTTCGGTCCACGACCTCCATCCGCGCCACCTTTACGGCCGGACGCAGGGTTTCTGACCGCGCATCCATCGCGACAGCCCAGCTTTGGCCTTCGCGCTTCCATTCGAAATGTACGCGGTTGAAGTTCAGGTTCAGCCCAGAAACCGAGGGGTTATACCCGAGGTGATCCGGCTGCCCAGGATCAATCACACGCTGATAGGGCAGATACGCACCGTTCACGTGGAACTTGCCCGAGATCCCGGTCACGCCCAGCGCGCGCAAGTCTTTCGCCATCTGTGACAGCGCATCCGTGTCCAGGGTCGGGTCTGCGCCCCCCACAAGGATCAGGTCGCCCTGAATAATGCCATTTTGCACAGGACCAGTCGCCAGAAGGCGCGTCTGAAAACGATGCCCACCACCAAGTGCCGACAGCGCATACGCCCCGGTGATTGCCTTCGCCACACTGGCAGGCGGCAAAGGAAGGACGGGGTTGTGAACTTCCAGAACCTCTCCGGTACGCGCATCCGCCACCATGAAGCCAAGCTTCCCGCCCAGCCCTGCATCGGCAACCAAGGCCTCGACCGACGGCAGACCTCGCTTGGCATAGTCGCCCGGTTTGGGCGCAGGGAAAAGCGATGTAACAGGGGCATTGGCAACGGCAGGCATCCCTACCCCGGCCCCCAATCCCGCCAGAAATGCGCGTCTTGAAAAAGCGTTCATCATAGGGCGAGTTAACCCGCTGGCTTTCGCGCAATCAAGACGGAAACC
>CALJDH010000190.1 GCA_938023895.1 uncultured Aliiroseovarius sp. | reverse complement strand
CGTCTGAAGCTGGCCTCGAATGGCAAGTTCTTGAAATCGGCCAAGATTTCCGGCGATACGATGGGGGATTTCCACCCGCACGGGGATGCCGCAATCTATGATGCGATGGCACGTTTGGCGCAGGATTTCGCAGTGCGCTATCCGCTGGTCGACGGGCAGGGGAACTTTGGCAATATCGACGGCGATAACCCTGCCGCCAGCCGCTATACGGAAGCGCGCATGACCTTCGTTGCCGAGGCAATGTTGCAAGGTCTGGACGAGAACGCGGTCGACTATCGCGATAACTATGATGGTCGCCTGACCGAGCCGGTTGTTTTACCGGCAGAGTTTCCGAATCTGTTGGCCAACGGTTCATCAGGCATCGCGGTGGGGATGGCGACCAACATACCGCCGCATAATATCTCGGAACTGATCGATGCCTGTCTGCATCTGATCAAGACGCCGGACGCGCGCGACGACACGCTTCTGAACTATGTGCCCGGCCCGGACTTCCCGACCGGCGGCGTGATTGTCGAGCCAAAGGAAAACATCGCCACTGCCTATCGCACGGGCCGTGGTTCCTTCCGTCTGCGCTGTAAACACGAGATCGAGGATCTTGGCCGCGGGCAATGGCAGATCGTTGTGACCGAGATCCCGTATCAGGTTCAGAAGTCGAAGCTGATCGAGAAGATCGCCGAGTTGATCCAGACCAAGAAAGTTCCGATTCTGGGCGACATCCGTGACGAAAGTGCTGATGACATCCGTATCGTGCTTGAGCCAAAGTCCAAGAACGTCGATCCCGAGCTTCTGATGGGGCTGATGTACCGCAACTCGGACCTCGAGACGCGATTCAGCCTGAACATGAACGTCCTGATCGACGGGGTGACGCCCAAGGTCTGTTCGATGAAGGAAGTGCTGCGCGCGTTCCTTGATCACCGCCGCGATGTGTTGCAACGCCGATCGCGTCACCGGATGGACAAGATCGACCACCGTCTTGAAGTGCTTGAGGGCTTCATCGTTGCCTTCCTGAACCTTGACCGGGTGATCGACATTATCCGTTATGACGATGATCCCAAAGCCGCGTTGATGCGCGAAGATTGGGGGATCGAGCACGTCCGCGCCATGTCGGAAGACGACTATGTCAGCCCTGCCCCCGGCGAAGGCGAGCTGTCCGAGGTTCAGGCCGATGCGATCCTGAACATGCGTCTGCGCAGCTTGCGCCGCCTTGAAGAAATCGAGCTGGTCCGCGAGCGTGACACGCTGATGGAAGAACGTGCCGCGCTTGAGGATCTTCTGGACAATGAAGACCTGCAATGGGGCAAGATTTCTGAGCAGTTGAAAGAATCGAAGAAGCTGTTTGGCAAGGACTTCGAGGGCGGCGCCCGTCGCACTCAGTTCGCCGAAGCCGGCGAAGTCGAAGAGGTGCCGCTTGAAGCCATGATCGAGCGCGAGCCGATCACCGTGGTCTGCAGTCAGATGGGCTGGATCCGCGCCATGTCGGGCCATATCGATCTGACCCGCGAGCTGAAATTCCGCGACGGCGACGGCCCGCGCTTCATCTTCCACGCGGAAACCACCGACCGTCTGCTGGCATTCGATTCCAACGGCAAGTTCTTCACCATCTCTTGCGCCAACCTGCCCGGCGGGCGCGGCATGGGCGAACCTCTGCGTCTGATGGTCGATCTGCCGAACGAGGCCGAGATCGTGGATCTGTTCATCCACCAACCCGACCGCAAGCTGCTGGTTGCCTCGAACGAGGGCAACGGGTTTGTCGTCAACGAAAACGACGTGCTGGCCCAGACCAAGAACGGCAAGCAGGTGCTGAATGTGGGTGATGCGACGGCCAAGATCTGTGCGCCGATTTCGGGCGATCATATCGCGATCATCTCGGAGAACCGGCGCCTGCTTGTCTTCCCGGTGGCCGAGATCAACGAGATGACGCGCGGCAAAGGCGTCCGGTTGCAGAAGTACAACTCGGCCCGTGGCAAGCAGGGGATATTGGAGCTGGACGGCGGTCTGTCAGATGTGAAGACTTTCAATCTGGAAGAGGGCCTGTCCTGGCCCGCCACCGGCGACCGCACCCGCACCGAAAGCGATATGTCGCCTTGGCTGGGTAAGCGTGCTGGTGTCGGCAAAGCGCCGCCCCACGGCTTCCCGCGCAACAACAAGTTCGAGTGATCCGGTGTGCCGCCCAGCAAGCTGACGATCTCATATGCAGGTGAAAAGGGGCCGGTCTTCTGGCTGGCCCTGCGCACCGGCATCCTGACGGTCCTGACGCTTGGATTTTATCGTTTCTGGGCCAAAACCCGACTGCGCCGGTATTATTGGAGCGCAATTCGCCCCGGCGGTGCGCCGCTGGAATACGTTGGCGACCCGCTGGAGAAGCTCTTGGGCTTTCTGGTCGCCGTGGTCTTCATGGCCTTCTACATCGGAATCGTGAACCTGATCCTGATGTATTTCAGCTTTGCGCTGCTCAACGCCAACTACGCCGCCTATGGGCTTAGCTTTCTGGGCCTCACCCCGATCATCTTCTTCGCGCAGTACCGCGCACGTCGCTACATCCTTGCCCGCACCCGTTGGCGCGGCATCCGCTTTGGGTTGGAGCCCGGCGCGTGGGGGTATAGCTGGCGGTCTATGGTGCATTGGGTCGCAACCATCTGCACTGTGGGCCTGACATGGCCGCTGACGACGCTCTGGCTGGAAAAATACCGCGTCTCGCGCACCTTCTATGGGGATCAGCGGTTCGTGCAGAGCGGGGCAAAGGGCATGCTCTTTGGGGCGATGCGGCATGTCTATTATGCGCTTGGGCTTATCATCGTCGCGACCGTAATGCTTGTCCTATATGAAAATCCGGCTTGGGTGGTTGTATATCTGCTGTCCGGGCCGTGGCTGATCTATGGCTGGGCCTATTGGCGGGCCGAAAGCTTCAAACGCATGACCGAGGCGAAACAGCTGGGCGAGATGCGGTTCACCGCCAAGCCGCGCCCGGGGCGGATCATCGGCATCTACGCACTGGGCGGGCTGATGATGAATATCGTTCTGTCGGGAGTGTTCTTGGTCGCCTTCATGGCCTTGGGTTTGGCCGTCGGCACGACTGATCTGGAAAACATCAATTTTGACGACATGGACATGGCGACCACGGCGCTGATTCCCGCGGCGATGCTCGTCTACTTCCTGTTCATCATCCTAACCCGCGCCATGACGCACGCATGGATCACGCTGCCGCTTGCCCATCATTTCGCCGAAGTGACCGAGATCGTGAACACGCAGACCATCGCGCAGATTGTCCAGCGTGACCGTGACGAGTTCGCCGAAGCCGAAGGCTTTGCCGAGGCGCTGGATGTGGGTGCCGCGATATGACGGGGCAGGACGTGGACTGGGTCTTCGCCGATCTGGCGCGGGGCGAACGGGCCCATCTGACGCGCGTGCAGGTCGCCTGCTATCCCGAAGCCTTGATCATTGGAATGCCCGATGGCACGCAAATTACTTGGGGCTGGAACACGCTGCGCCGTGTGCGCGATCAGGCGGACCGGCGCGTCATGGTGTTGTCGCACAAAGGGGACCCGTTGACGCGTCTGTATCTGGTGGATCAGGCGGCGCAGAGAGCCGTTGAACAGAATGCCAGATCGCTTGGCAAACGCGATCATGCGACGCCTCTGTCCAAGGTGATGCTGTGGGCTGGCGGGGCCGTTGCCTCGGTCGCTGCGATCATCTTCCTTTTGGTGCCGCTTATGGCAACCCAACTGGCGGAAATCCTACCGCCCGAGGGCGAGAAGGCGCTGGGTGACACCACGTTTGAACAAATCCGAACCGCTCTGTCCGAAACCGGGTTCGAGGGGCGGTTGAGGATCTGTGATGACCCAGCTGGAAACGCAGCGATGCAGGCCATGTATACGCGTCTGAACCCCGACGCGGATCTGCCTTATGAGGTCAAGATCCACATTCTAGACCACCCGATGGTCAACGCCTTCGCGCTGCCCGGCGGGCGGCAGGTCTTTTTCCGCGGGCTGATCGAGGAAGCAGACAATCCCGACGAGGTCGCTGCCGTTTTGGCGCACGAGATCGGCCATGTTGTCTATCGCGACCCAACGCGCGATGCGCTGCGTTCGGCCGGTTCGCTTGGGGTGTTGGGGCTTCTGTTCGGGGACTTCGCTGGCGGTACCGTCGCCTTGTTTATCGCGAAC
>CALJDH010000189.1 GCA_938023895.1 uncultured Aliiroseovarius sp. | reverse complement strand
AAAGAGATACGCACCCAGAAGCACGCGCCACGGGCGCCAGCTGGCGAAGACCACGATGGCCAGCGCGATCCAGCCCGCACCTGCGGTCATGCCTTCGACCCACTGGGGGACGCGGACAAGGCTGATATAGGCCCCGCCCATACCCGCGCAGGCGCCACCGAAGGCAATTGCCATCAGGCGGACGCGGATGACTTTGTAGCCAAGCGCGTGGGCGGCGTTGTGGTTTTCACCGACGCCGCGCAGGATCAGGCCCGCACGGGTTCGTGTCAGCACGTACCATGTCAGGGCGACGATGATCAGGCTGACATAGACCATTGGATCGTGGCGGAACATGATCGGCCCCAGCACGGGAATGTCGGACAGCAGCGGGATTTCCCATTTGGCCATGGTGGGGGCTTTGATGCCCTCGTATGGCTTACCGATCAGGGCAGACAGCCCCAGCCCGAACAGCGTAAGGCCTAGACCTGTCGCCACTTGGTTCGACTTCAAGTACAGGACAAGCACACCGAAAAGCATCGACAGCGCCGCCCCGGCGCAGGCCGCCGCGACAAAGCCAATCGACGGCGCGCCGGTGTTGACGCCGATGGCGAACCCGACCACCGCGCCGGTGATCATCATGCCTTCCACGCCCAGATTGAGCACGCCGGATTTTTCGACCACGGCTTCGCCGATTGCGGCCAGAAGGATGGGGGTTGCGGCCACCATGAGCGAGGCCAGAAGCAGAAGTGGGTTAATCTGTCCAAGGTCCATTATTTCGCTCCTTCTTGCCCAACCACCGGCGTTTTCCACCGCACGCGGTAGTGTGACAGCATGTCCATCGCCAGCAGGAAGAACATCAACATCCCTTGGAACATCTGGATCGCGGCACCGGGCAGGCCCAGCATCAACTGCGCCAGCTCTCCGCCAATATAGGTCAGTGCCATCAAGAGCCCCGCCAACAGAATGCCGATTGGGTGTAGGCGGCCAAGGAAGGCCACGATGATCGCGGTGAAGCCATAGCCTGCGTTAAAGTCGATCGAAACCTGACCCGAGGGGCCGGAAACCTCGAACAGCCCCGCAAGCCCGGCTAGCGCACCCGAGGTGCCCAGGCAGAACAGGATCAGCCGCGTTGGGTTCACGCCCGCAAATTTCGCAGCGCGCGGCGCTTCGCCCGTCAGGCGGACCTGAAAGCCCAGCATGTGACGGGTCAGCAGGATGTAGGCAAGGATCACGGCGATGAACGCCGCAGCCACGCCCCAGTGCATGCCCGTGCCCTCGATCAGGTCGGTATTGTGGGCTGCCGGAAAGTCGCGGAAGTTGCGCGAGCCGGGGAAGCCCATGCCGTCGGGGTTTTTCAAAAGCCCCTGGCTGACCGAGGCCAGAATGTTCTCGGCCACGTAGACCAACATCAGGCTGACCAGAATTTCATTGGTGCCGAATTTCACCTTCAATACGCCGGGGATCATGGCCCATGCCCAGCCGCCAATGGCCCCGGCCAGCACCATCGCCGGGAAGATTAGGATGCTCTCGGACGGATAGAAGGCCAGTCCCACCGCGGCACCACAAATGGCGCCCATGATATACTGACCCTCGGCGCCAATGTTCCAGATCCCTGCGCGAAAGCCCAAAGACAGGCCGATAGCGATCAGGATCAAGGGTCCGGCCTTCACCAAAAGCTGCGGGCGCGAGTACGGCCCGAAAGTCTCGTGAAACAGAGGGTCCCAGAAAATGGTGCGGATGGCTTCAAGCGGGTCTTTGCCCAACATCCAGAACAGAATACCACCTGCGATCATCGTGGCGACTACGGCCAAAACCGGTGTCAGCGCGCCCCAGACCTTGGACGGTTGGGGTCGTTTTTCCAAGCGGATCATGCGGCCACCTCGTCACCTTCTGCGCCACCCATCATCAGGCCAATTTCCTCGACGCTCAGACCTTGCGTCGGCACCGGACGGGCCAAGCGGCCTTCGTTCAGCGCCGTGAAGCGGTCCGAGATTTCCATCAATTCGTCCAAATCCTGAGAGATCACGATCACTGCTGCGCCTTTATGGGCCAGATCAAGCAGAGACTGCCGGATCGAGGCCGCAGCCGCAGCGTCCACGCCCCATGTGGGCTGGTTCACCACCAAGACGTCGGGGTCTTGCAATACCTCGCGGCCAATGACGAATTTCTGCAAGTTGCCACCCGACAGCGATCCAGCGGCGTTGTCGGCGCTAGGGGTGCGCACGTCGAAGGCTTCGATGATGCGGCGAGCAAATTTCTCGGTCTTGTTCCACCGCAGGAAGCCCCGATCCACCAGCTTTTCGCGGACGGATCCGGTCAGAAGTGCGTTTTCGATCAAGCTCATCTCGGGCGCTGCCGAGTGGCCGAGCCGCTCTTCCGGCGCCGTCAGCAGCCCACGCGCACGGCGCGCGCCGGGGGACAGCATGTTGATCTCTTCTCCGGCCAGTGTGATGGACCCGTCTTGCGCTCGCGCCTCGCCTGACATTACGGCCAACAACTCGTCCTGCCCGTTGCCAGCAACGCCGCCAATACCCAAGACTTCGCCTTTGCGCACCTCAAGCGAGACGCTGCGCAAGTCGGTGCCAAATTCGCTGGGTGAGGGCATCGAGACGCCAGTGAGCGCCAGCGCCACCTCGCCCGGTTTCGCCGGATCGCGCGACGGCACGTGCAGCGTGTCGCCCACCATAAGCTCGGCCAGTTCGCGGGCGGATTTTTCGCGCGGGTCACAGGTATCGACTACAACGCCAAGGCGTAGGATCGTTGCGTGCTCACACAGCGCGCGGATTTCTTCCAGCTTGTGCGAGATATACAGGATCGAGGTGCCCTCGGACGTCAGTTTGCGCAGGGTTTCGAACAGGATGTCCACCTCTTGCGGGGTAAGAACGCTGGTCGGCTCGTCCATGATCAGAAGCTTAGGGTTCTGAAGTAGGCAGCGAATAATCTCGACCCGTTGGCGCTCACCTGCGGACAGATCGCCCACGATCCGGTCGGGGTCCAGCGGCAGGCCATAGGCTTGGCTGACTTCGCGAATGCGGCTGGCCAATTCGCGCGTGCTTGGCGGGTTGTCCATGCCAAGCGCGATATTTTCGGCCACCGAGAGCGCGTCAAACAGGCTGAAATGCTGGAACACCATCGCAACGCCAGCCGCACGAGCCGCTGCGGGGTTTACGGGTGCGAAAGCTTCACCATTGAGGGTCATATGACCGGCGTCTGGTTTCACCAGCCCGTATATCATCTTCACCAGCGTGGACTTCCCCGCGCCGTTCTCTCCCAAAAGGGCGTGGACTTCGCCGGGTAGCAGCGAAAACGAAACCTTATCGTTGGCCACAACGCCGGGATAAGCCTTGGTTAGACCCTCCAGCGTCATCAGCGCATTACCTTGACGCTTGTCCCCTGTCACTGAACACTCCCCTGTCGAGTTTATTGTTATATGCGACGCTCTTAAGTAGCGCGGTCCCAACCCCCAGAGCAATGGCCTGAGGGTGTTTTCCCAAGCTCGGATCACCGATTGGGCAGTTGATTTGATCAGTTTCTGTGCGGCCATGCCCCAAAGCGGTCAGTCGTGTTCTAAAACGCGCCCATTTGGTGGCAGATCCGATCAGCCCGGCGCTGGCAAATCCATGCGAAAGAATCGCATGGCAGATCTCAAGGTCCATCACGTGGCTATAGGTCAGCACAAGGTGGTGGGCCTCGGCGGGCGCAAGTGCAACGGCTTTGGCGGGATCGGAGGCAGGCAGACATGTGACGCCATCGGCTACTTGATCCGGAAAGCGCGTCAGGTCCACATCGATCCATGTGATCGCCAGATCGGGTAGAGGGGCAAGGGTCTGGACCAGTGCGCGCCCCACGTGACCAGCGCCATAGATCCAGATCGGGGTTTGCTGGCGCATTACGGGTTCGATCATCCAGCCTTGCGTGAGCGCGGTTTCCGGGGTCTCGCCCTGATTGCGGGCCTTTGCAAGGGTACGGCTGACGGAAAGTGGTGGAGTTTCGTCGCCGTTGGCTGATCGCGCATGGATGCGGGTATCCGCAAGTCGGGTGACATCCTCGGCGCGATAGATTTCGGTTAAAAGCGTCACGGCGCC
>CALJDH010000188.1 GCA_938023895.1 uncultured Aliiroseovarius sp. | reverse complement strand
ACGAACAGGACGACCTGATATGCTGGACACTGTTAAGACCGAAGAGACCCTGCTTGAGGTCAACAATATCGAGGTCATCTACAATCACGTGATCCTCGTGCTGAAAGGCGTAAGCCTGTCTGTTCCCAAGGGCGGCATCACCGCACTTCTTGGTGGTAACGGCGCAGGTAAAACGACGACCCTCAAGGCCATTTCGAACCTGCTTCAGGCAGAGCGTGGCGAAGTGACCAAGGGCACGATTGACCATATGGGCGAGAACATCGCCGAACTGAACCCGGCCGCTTTGGTGAAACGCGGTGTCATTCAGGTGATGGAAGGCCGTCACTGCTTTGAACACCTCACCGTGGAAGAGAACCTGATGACCGGTGCTTACACCCGCACCGACGGCCGCGCCGCGATCGCGAAAGACCTGGAAATGGTCTATGAATACTTCCCGCGTCTGGCCGAACGCCGCAAGTCGCAGGCTGGCTATACCTCGGGTGGTGAACAGCAGATGGTTGCCATGGGCCGCGCGATGATGTCGCGCCCCGAGATGATCCTGTTGGACGAGCCCTCGATGGGTCTGGCCCCACAGTTGGTGGAGCAGATCTTCGAGATCGTGAAGCGCCTGAATGAAGAGCAGGGCACCACGTTCCTGCTGGCTGAACAGAATACCAACGTGGCGCTGAAATACGCCCATTATGGCTACATTCTGGAAAACGGCCGCATCGTGATGGACGGCCCAGCTGCCGAACTGCGCGAAAACCCGGACGTTAAAGAATTCTACCTGGGTATGTCGGATGAAGGTCGTAAGAGCTTCCGCGACGTGCGCTCGTATCGCCGCCGTAAGCGTTGGCTGGCCTAATCAGGCCCGCCACCTTTTAAGGCGACCCAACTTTATCATGATTTAACGCCGATCCCGGTCGGCGCAGACAGAGGTTTTGCCCATGTCCAACTATTTTGATGCGCTCGAGACCCGTTCGGAAGATGAACGCGCTGCTGGTTTGGCAGCGGCTCTGCCCGAGCAGATCGCACGCGCCAAGGCCCTGTCCGGCTATGCCAATCTTCTGGCGGATGTCGATGCGTCGGGCGTCACCTCGGCTGAGGCGCTGGCCAAGCTGCCGGTTTTGCGCAAGTCCGAGATTGGCAAGGCGCAGGCGGCTGACGGCCCCCTGGGTGGGTTCGGAGGTCTGCCGACCCACGAATTCGCGCATATCTTCCAAAGCCCAGGCCCGATTTATGAGCCCGGTGGGGTTGGCCATGACTGGTGGCGCATGGGACGTTTCCTGAACGCCTGCGGCATTGGCAAGGGTGACATTGTTCAGAACTGTTTCGGGTATCACCTGACACCAGCTGGCATGATCTTTGAAAACGGCGCACGCGCTGTTGGCGCCGCGGTTATTCCCGCGGGTGTCGGCCAGACCGAGCTTCAGGTACGCGCTGCTGCCGATATCGGCACCACGGCCTATGCCGGGACGCCCGATTATCTGAAAATCATTCTGGACCGCGCCGATGCAGATGGCGTGCAGCTGAAGATCACCAAGGCCGCCGTGGGTGGCGGGGCGCTGTTCCCCAGCCTGCGTCAGGAATATGCCGATCGCGGCATCACCTGCCTGCAAAGCTATGCGACCGCTGATCTGGGCAACGTGGCCTATGAAAGCGACGCGATGGAAGGCATGATCGTAGACGAAGGTGTAATCGTCGAGATTGTTCGCCCCGGTACTGGCGATCCCGTAGCACCGGGTGAAGTGGGCGAGGTCGTCGTGACCACGCTGAACCCCGACTACCCGCTGATCCGTTTCGCAACCGGCGATCTGTCGGCTGTTCTGCCGGGCGTCAGCCCCTGTGGCCGTACCAACATGCGGATCAAGGGCTGGATGGGACGCGCTGACCAGACCGCCAAGATCAAGGGCATGTTTGTCCGCCCCGAGCAGGTCGCAGATTTCGTCGCTAAGCACGCCGAGGTCGCTAAGGCCCGCGTCATCGCGACACGTGAAGGCGAGATGGACGCGATGACCGTTCAGGTCGAGGCCAACGGTGGTGATGCAAACGCCTACGCCAAGTCGGTTGCGGATACGCTGAAGCTGAAAGGCAAGATCGAACTGGTCGCGCCGGGTAGCCTGCCGAATGACGGCATCGTCATCGACGACCAGCGCGTCTACGACTGATTATCGGAGCACTGGCCAGAACCCAGTCTGGCCAGTTCGTTGGCCTTCAGGGCTGTTAACCGAATTGTTTTCCCCTTTGCGATAAACGGGATTGCCGCCACTATATCAATGTAAGGTGCTTGCGAGCGCTGTAGATTGGTGGAGGCATTCAGACATGAACATTCGGAACACAATCTCACTTGTCGCGCTTTTGGGGGCGGCAACGCAGGCAGGAGCGCAGGATGCTGCGCTGATCGTGTCTCAAGAAGACTATCGATATTACGACGACGTCACGGGTTTGGACCAGACGGACGTGTTTCTTGATCGCCTTCGGGAAGCGGGCTTTGACCTTCACGTAAGCGAGTCCGAACGGGCCGAGAACGCTTGGGACACCATCACGGCGTTCCGTGAAGATTCGCAAGAGGCCGAGCGTGTGATGATTATGCTGTCCGGTCGCTTTGCCACGGATGGCGACGAAACATGGCTAATCACCCGCTATGGCGACGAGCCATCGGATCTTAGCATTGGTGCGACAGCGGTACCTCTCAGCGCCATTTTAAATACGGCTTCAGGTTTCCCGGAAAGCGCATTGGTTCTGCTTGCACCGCTAGGCGAGGGAACGGAACTTGGTCAGGGCCTTACGCCCGGAGTTGGCGAGATTGAGGCCCCCGAAGGTGTGACAGTTCTGGTGGGACCAGTTAACAGATTGGCACGCTATGTGGATCGGGTGGCCTTGGCCGAAGGTGCGCGCATGGCAAGCCGGCTGCGCGAAAGATACCCGGCTGTGAAGCCCTACGGCCACCTGTCCGATCTGTCACCCTTTACGAAACCCCAAATCTCAAAAGCCGAGCAGGTCGAGCAGGGATTAAACCTGACGCGCTCGGACCGTCGCAATGTTCAGCGTGATCTGGCGTTGCTTGGGTTTGACCCGGGCGGGATCGACGGCATCTTTGGCCGCGGGACCCGGGCGGCGATCGCGGATTGGCAACGCGATTCCGGAGTGCGGGAAAGCGGTTATTTGAACCTACAGCAGATCCGTCTGTTGGGGGCGATGGCTGACAAGCGCGCAGCGATCCTTGAGGAAGAGGCTCGCAAGCGGCAGGAGGCGTTGGAACGAGAAGACCGTGAATACTGGAAGCAGACCGGCAAAAACGGTGACGTGCGCGGCTTGTTTGCTTACCTGAAACGCTATCCTGATGGTTTATTTGCCGACCAAGCGCAGGCAAAGCTGGATGAGTGGGAACGAAAGTCCGATACATCCCTAAGCCAGAAAGAGCGGCGGGCTTGGAACAAGGCGAAAGAGGCAAACTCCGTCCAGTCTTATCAAGCCTATCTCAAGGCCTTTCCAAAAGGCTATTACGCCGAGCTAGCCAACAAGCGGATTGCAGAGCTGACGCGGGCTCAGGCCCGCAAAGCGGCGCTTGCAGCTGAGAAGAACGTGTTGAAGACTTCTCAGATACGGTTGTTCGTGGAAACGCGACTCGCCAACTTGGGCTTTGATCCTGGCGCAACCGATGGAACATTCGATGCGAAGACGCGTAAAGCGATCCGAAAGTTCCAGAAAAGCCGGGGACTTCAGGCGACAGGGTTTGTCGACAAGATCACGCTCGTCCGGCTGCTGATCGGCGCAAACTGATTGGGCGACGCCAACCTTAAATAACAAAAAAGCCGCCCATTGGGCGGCTTCTTCTGTAACGCTGCTGAAGCGATTAGCCCTGACGGGCTTTGAACCGGCGCTGCGTCTTGTTGATCACGTATACGCGGCCTTTACGGCGCACGACGCGGCAATCGCGGTGACGGTTTTTCAGCGAGCGGAGCGAGTTGCGAA
>CALJDH010000187.1 GCA_938023895.1 uncultured Aliiroseovarius sp. | reverse complement strand
CGTCAACGAGACCACCAGCACAACGCGCGTCCAGCGTCGGGGCGCGCGCGGATCCGAGGTCGGTGTCTGCGGTGTCTGATCTGACATGGTTATCCCTCATCCTCTGCAAAGAGTGTCGTTCCCAAATATCCGGGCGCAAGGTCTTCCAGCGCGTACGACGTATCCGTGGTGACATAGTCCCCGGCCAACACCAGCCCGCCGGACAGCGTTTCAAGTTGCACAGGCTGCGTGAACCCGATCCAGACGCCAGCCACGGTCGCCGTCGCAAGGCTGGCCGCGGCTGGCAGCCCGCCAATTGCGCTCCAGATGGACGCGAACAACCCTTTCGTCTGCGCCTTTGGAGCGGGTAGCGGATCCATCACAGGCATATGCGCTTGCGCATCGGCCATGATCGCCGCCATCAGCGTATCTGAAGGCGCGGCCACGTCCTGTCGGGCCGCATCAAAGAACAGGTCCAACTCGTTGTCCTGCATCGGTTGATTGTCAGTCTTCGCCATATCCCAACTCCTCACGTCGCCCAGCCAGATCCTTGGCCAGTGCCCTTTTTCCCCGCGCGGTCAAACTTTCCACCGCCTCAACGCTGATGCCCAAGATCTGGGCAATCTCGGGGTTCGTTGCCCCTTCAATATGCCGAAGCGTCACCGCAACCCGCTGACGTTCCGGCAACCGATTCAACGCGCCTTGCAAAGCCGTCGCCCGATCAACATCCATCATGTTTTCAACTGCCGAGGGCTGACCATCTTCCGGGTCACCTGCCGCGTCCAGATCAACGGTCCGTCTTTTCCGCAGCCGGTCGGTGCAGAGGTTCGACACCACCCGGTACAGCCAGGTCGAGACCTGAGCCTCGCCGCTGCGCCAACTCGCGGCCTGTTTCCATAGACGCAGCATTGCTTCTTGCGTGACGTCCTCGGCCTCGGCGCGATCCCCGCCCAGAAGGCGTGTCGCAAAGCCCAAGACGCGCGGTGCCAGCCGATGGGTCAGCAGCTGCGCTGCCATAGGGTCGCCATTGCCGTAAAGCACCAGCAACGCCTCGTCCGAAGCACCTTCATACGCGTCCAAGGCCATGTTCATATATCCTGCCTAGCCCGTTCCCTGACTTAAGACAATGTGTGCGGTTGCCCCTCCTCGTCAGGCGGGGCAGCCGCATTAGTTTTAGCCCTTACGGTCGCGATCTTTGCCACCGTGACGCATGAACATCTCTTTCTGGGCTGCGTCGAATTCGGCCGCCGAAATGGCGTTATCGTCATCGGTGTCGAACCGGTCGATCATACGCTCAAGCTTGGCCACATCAGGCGACATTTCATCAAAGCTCAGGCTACCATTGCCGTCCGCGTCTTTCTTGGCCAGCATGTCATCCAGCTTCCAGCCCATGCGCTTCTCGAACATCTTGCCCTTGCGCTCGCCTTTGCCATCACCTTTTGAGGCCATACGCTCCGCCATACGCTTTTCGGCCTGCGCTTTCAGTTCGTCCAAAGTCAGCGCGCCGTCACCATTGGCATCTGCGGTATCGAACCGCGCCTTGGCTGCTGCCTGCAGGTCCTCGACAGTGATCTGACCGTTCTTGTCCAGATCTACATCAGCGAACTCCATCTGCATGAACCCGCCTTTACGGCCCATCGGGCCACGGTCGCCGTCTTTGCCACCAAAAGCCATCGCAGCGGTCGAGGTCAGCGTCAGCGCGGCCCCAAGACCAAGAGCAATGGCGGTCGCGGCAGTTTTCTTGTTCAGTTTCATGACGATCTCCTAAGATTTCTTGCCTCTTGCAACACGGTGTTTCTGTGTCGCTATGTATCTTCAACGCGTGGGCATCAGGTTTCCGTCGCAGCCATGCACATTTTTCCGCGACATCCCGACGCAAGCGTATTTCTGGGCCTGATTTACATGTGAAGTTCTGTATGATGGTCTGACGCGCGATAAAGGATTCCCCGATGACCGAGAACGCCCAAATGACTGCGGATGACGTGATGCCAACGCTGACCGACACTGAACGCGAGATGAAGCCCGCCCTGCGCAAAGGCTGGTCGAAGCGGTGCCCGAACTGTGGCACCGGCAAATTGTTTCAGGGCTATCTGAAGGTTCATCATGACTGCACCGTCTGCGGGGAGGAACTGCACCACCAGCGTGCGGATGATGGCCCGGCCTATTTGACCATTATTGTGGTTGGGCACATCATGGCGCCTTTGCTGCACGTTTTCTATGTACACGTCGTGAATGACCCTCTGATCCTGGCCACCATCTTCACCGTCGGGACTGTCGCTGCGTCACTTTACCTTCTGCCCCGATTCAAGGGCTTTATGATTGCCTTTCAGTGGGCGAAACGTATGCATGGGTTTGCTGGACCGAAATAACAGAGCACTATCAGGGGCCGACATGGACAAATCCAAGATCATCCGCGACGCAGCAACCGTCATTCTGATCCGGGACAAGGCCACCCGCCCCCAAGTTCTGATGGGACAGCGCGGCGCGAAGGCCGCCTTCATGCCCAACAAGTTCGTTTTTCCGGGCGGCGCTTTGGACGCCACCGACGCGCAAGTGCCGCTGGCAGACGCCGGGGCCGAGCCCTGCCTGACCCGTCTGGGCGAACAGGCGGATGCCTCGAAAGCGCAGGCACTTCTGGTCGCGGCCATTCGTGAACTGTGGGAAGAGACCGGCCAGATCTTGGGCGAGGCTGGCGCGTGGTCCGGTGACATCCCCGTAGATTGGCAGAGCTTCGCAGATGCGGGCTTTATCCCATCCGCCAAAGGCATGTCCTTTGTCTTCCGCGCCATCACCCCCAAAGGCCGTCCGCGCCGCTTTGATGCGCGTTTTTTTGCTGTGGATGCGGATGAGCTTAAAACAGATGTCGACGACTTCTCGCGCGCGTCAGACGAGTTGAGCCACCTGCAATGGATCCCGCTCGATGATGTCCGCCGCTTTGACTTGCCCTTCATCACCGAAGTTGTGCTTGCCGAGATCGCGGGCAACCTGCCCAATCTGGGCGCCCCCGCGCAGGTGCCGTTCTTCAACAACTCGGACGAAGAAAGCCTATTTCAGCGGTTGGGCGGCGTCGGTCCGCTTTCCGCGACCCTGTAACCGCGCTATTTCAGAAACAAAACAAGCACCAGAACCGAGGCGAGGATCAGCGCGGTTCCCGCATATTCGCGCCCGCTGACCTTTTCGCGGAATACGAATAGCGTCGCGGCGTAAGAAAACAGCAGCTCAATCTGACCAAGTGCCTTAACGAGGGCCGCGTTTTGCAGCGTGAAGGCCGTGAACCAGCAAAAACTGCCGATCATCGAGCTAAGCCCGACCAGAACGCCCACGCGCCACGCGGCAAACACGCGTGTGACCTCACCCTTTTCGCGCAGGACCATCCAGCCCGCCATGATCAGTGATTGGAACGCTGTGACGACAGCCAAGGTAAAGCCTGCCCGCGCGACCACATCCTCAGCACCCAGTGACAAGGACGCGCCGCGATAGCCGATGGCCGAAAAGGAAAAGAGCAGCCCTGCCCCCAGCCCTAGTGCCGCGGCTTTGTTGAAAAAGCGCCGCCAACCCTGCCCGCCTTCGGGCGGGTCGGATAAGAGGATCAGCCCGAAGAACCCGATGCCGATCGCCAGCGCTCCGGCCATCCCGACACCCTCGCCCAGCACAAGCAGCCCGGTCAGGGCCGTCAGCACCACTTCGGTTTTCTTGAAAGTGATCCCAACCGCAAAATTACGCTCAGCAAACAGGGCGACCACGCAGATCGTCGCCAAAATCTGGGCAATCCCGCCGGTGAAGGCGAAGACAAAGAACCGCGCGTCAGGCTGCGGGACGTCAATCCCCGTGACCGCGAAATAGCCCACCATCAGCACCGCCACCAGCGGGGCGGAATAGACAAACCGCGCGAAAGTGGCCCCGGTCGCGCTGAGCCGCGTGTCCTTCAGCCGCTTTTGCAGCATGAAGCGCAGGTTTTGCGAGAACGCGGCCAGTATGGTGATGGGGATCCAGGCTTGCATGCTCAGGGCTTCGCACGTCCCGCGCCCCTTCGCAAGCGCAGGGCTTATCGCGTTTGCAAACGGTCCGTGGCGTATCCGTTGAAGGCCAGCATGTCCGCTGCGGCCTTGATGCGATCCGCGCCGCCGGTGCGCTGTCGGTCGATGATCCATCCGAAGCTTCCCGACGGCGTGCCGATCGCTGCGGTACGATAGTCCGCATCCACCCACAGCACCCAGTACTCGGTCCCGAAAGGTGGCGTGCCCACGACGATCCGGCCCGGCGCTTTCATCTGCGCGTCATAGCGTTCGCGCGAACTGGCCGCGTTGCTCAGCGTGATGCCGGTGATGCCCCGTGCGCCATGTTCAATGGACACCTTGCCATAAAGCGGCGTCTGACCGGGATGCACAAATTCACCCCGGATCACCCAGTCCCCAGCGAACCGTGCTGCATCAAACCGCGTGGTCGAGCTGATGGGGCGGCTGGTGTTGCGGTGAAACTCGACCCCGCTGCCACCGACGCAAGCCGTGACCAAGGTGGGCGCAACAGCGGCCACTCCAAGTTTCAACACAGATCGCCGATCCATCATCATAGGTTCCTTAGTACGGCATCGGATGCGCACGATGCGCGACGTCGATATCTGCCAGAACCTCATCCGACAAGACCAAGTCTTTGCCATCTAGGATCAGCCCCAGCTGTTCCATTGAGGATGCGCCGAAGATCGTCGAGCCCATAAACGGCCGACCGACCGAAAACGCCAGCGCCATCTGGACCAGATCTAGCCCGTGCTTGTCAGCCACCGCTTGATAGGCATCCACCGCAGGGAAAGCGCGTTCGGTAGCACGCCCACCCAGCCCAGGGGCGAGCGTCATGCGTGAGCCTTCAGGCACGGCACCCTTTTGGTACTTCCCGGTTAGGAGCCCTGTCGCCAAGGGCGAATAAGACAGAACACGCGGGCCTTCGTTCATGCAAACCTCGGCCAGATCGGTGTCAGCCAGACGGCACATCAGGCTGTATTCGTTCTGGATCGAAATCACCTCGGGGGCGCCAATTTCGCGGGCAATGCGCAGCCATTGGGCCGTTCCCCACGCGCTCTCATTCGAAAGGCCGAAATGGCGGACCTTACCGGCAGCCACGACCTCGGCCATCGCGGTCAGCACATCGCGCATATGCGCTTCGGTGTCGTCGCGGTTTTGGTGCGACGGATCAAACGTCCAATTTTGACGGAAGGCATAGCTGCCGCGCAGAGGCCAGTGAGTCTGATAAATGTCGATATAGTCGGTCTGCAGCTTCTCGAGCGATTCATCCACCGCCTGATGGATGATCGCACCGTCATAGCCCTTGCCGTCACGCTTCCAGCCCGGATTGTCGCCCGAGACTTTGGTGGCAATGACCACATCGTCCCGGCGCCCTGACTTGGCCAGCCATGTGCCGATCACGGCTTCGGATGCGCCACAGCGTTCGGCCTTGATCGGGTTCACCGGGTACATCTCGGCCGTATCAATAAAGTTGCCGCCATAATCCAGGAACATGTCGATCTGCGCGTGGCCTTCGGCCTCGGTATTCGTTGAGCCCCACAGCATGGAGCCAAGGCTAAGCGCACTAACCTCGAGTGCACCACCGGAAAGCTTATTCATACGCATCCTGTGTCTCCCTTATCGGACGGTCAATTGGGTGTGGCGGCAAAGGTATGCATGCCGGGGGAAATCACAAGCCTTCCCCCGCACCACCACCCGATCTTTGTGGATTTAAAGCGTCGTGTTCGTGGCACCACCGTCCAGCAACACATTCTGTCCGACCATGAACCCTGCGTGCTGCGAGCACATGAAAGCACAGGTGGCACCGAACTCTTCCTTGGTGCCATAACGGCCCGCAGGAAGTGTTGCATACTTCTGCGCACGCGCCTCGTCAAAGGAGACACCGCCTGCATCCGCTGCAGCCTGGTCCAACGAGATCATGCGATCCGTGTCATGCAGCCCGGGCAACAGGTTGTTGATGATGACGCCCTGCCCGGCCATCTGGCGCGACACGCCTGCGACAAAACCGGTCAGACCCGTGCGCGCGGTGTTTGATAGGCCAAGAACCGCAATTGGTGCTTTCACAGAGACGCTGGTGATGTTCACCACCCGCCCCCAACCGCGCTCTGCCATGCCCGGGATCAGCGCCTGCATCAGCGCAATCGGGGTCAGCATGTTCGCGTCAAACGCGTCAATGAACGTGTCCCGCTCCCAGTCCGTCCAAGTGCCGGGGGGCGGTCCGCCCGCGTTGGTCACAAGGATGTCGACCTCGCCCGCTGCCTTCAGAACCTCGGCGCGCCCCACCTCCGAGGTGATATCGGCGGCGACCGTCACAACCTCGACGCCGGTTTCAGCCCGGATAACCTCGGCGGCTTCCAGCAGCGGCCCCTCGGTTCGCGCATTCATCACCAGCGACACGCCTTCACGTGCCAGTGCCTGCGCACAACCAAAGCCCAAGCCTTTGGACGACGCGCAAACCAGCGCTTTCTTTCCCGAAATTCCCAGATCCATGTGACCCTCCGCTGTACTGTTTGGTTTTCTAACACCTAGCGGTCCACGCCTTGGGAACGCAACCTGCATGTTGCGCGTCCCTGCCCTCGTCGCTATATGCGACCCATGTTGGATACGAACACAAACCGCCCCGAATTGCCGCCCGAGATTGCGCGCCGTCGCACCTTTGCGATCATCAGCCACCCGGACGCCGGCAAGACGACCCTGACCGAGAAATTCCTTCTGTATGGTGGCGC